>JBNKEN010000193.1:0-18461 GCA_050288805.1 Pseudoalteromonas sp. | reverse complement strand
TTAATGGCACGAACAAGGGAACCAGCCCCTGACGGTATTCCCCGATGGCCCCGGTCAGTTCCTGCCTTTCCTCGGCGCTTAATACGCTTTTGAAATAGCCCTGCAGATGCGTCAGGGTATTGCTTTGGTTTTTCCGCGATGCCGGCTTTCGGAGCGCCTTCATCAGCCCGGCGATATATTTTTCGGCGTATTCGTCGATATTCTCGCCGCCGTATTGCCCCAGATAACGACCAAGCTCACGGTAGGCCTGATAGTTGTGGCTCATTACCAGGTATTTGTAGCGCGCATGAAAACGCGTAAGGCGATGGATATTCAGGGGCTCCCGGCACAAGGTTTGCCATGCCTTGTAGGTCCATACCCGGGCAATAAAATTCTCCCGCAGGTGCATATCATTGAGCCGCCCGCTTTCCTCGCAGGGCAACAGCGGATTGGCCTTCATGATTTCTGCCGCAAACACGCCTACCCCTTCGGATGTATTACCCGTACCGGCCTCGTTATACACCTTGACCCGTTCCATACCGCAGCTTGGACTCTTGGCGCAAAAAACGAAACCGCTCAGCTCGGCAAGCCGTGTCGTGGCGACGTGCTGACCATATTCCATGAGCTTGTCGGCGACATTGCCGGAGCCGTCAGGCCGACAAACGGCGATGGTATCGCCCATGCGGACCTGGCGGATGGTCGGTCTGGGCGTACCTAAACCGATGGCCATTTCAGGACAGAACTTAATAAATTCAACCTGCTTGCTAAGCTCATCGGCACAAAAATTTGATTTTTTATGACCGCTGTCAAAACGCACCCTGTCGCCGAGCAAACAGGCGCTGATCCCTATTTTTATCGAGTTCGACATAACACACCTCAGTAAATCAACCGACCGATCGGGTTAAGCATCTTGCTGAGCCCCTTTTGGAAAATCAGCGCATCGCTTACGACCGTAAGACAAACACACCCGGTTTTTGTTTTGGGCGTATGCCGGTGGCGAGCGTCGAGCCACATAAAGTCTCCGGCCCGGTAGGTGTCCATTTCGTCGCTGAATTCACCGCTGAGCAACAGGGTGATTTCAAATCCGTTGTGGCTGTGCTCAGGAATTTCGCCCCCGGCTTCAATATGCAGCAGGCTGGTGCGTAAATTGCCGTCTTCCAGCTCCAGCCTGGCGCGACTGATTTTCCCGATGCCGCGAAAGGCCGAGACGGCCACCGTACCGAGTGCCGTCGGCAGCATGAGATCCGTGCCCATCACATTCAGCGCCCGCGGTTCAACTAAAGCCGTGCAGTCTGACGCCGCATCGGCGGTAATGGCGTCGATCATGGCCATGGCCTCATCACCCTGCCAGCCGGCATCGGCATTCTCTTCACCGCTGTCATCGAACACCAGCTGAGACTCTATTTTTTCCATGGTGCCGAGCTTGCTGCGACAGAGCGGGCACATTTCACAGTGCGCAGACACAATCACGCTTACCGATGCAGGCAAGGTGCCACAGGCGTACTGACTTAATACCGCGTCGGTCGGATGATGCTTAATCATCTTCACCTCCCATGTACATCCGCAATTTACTGAGCGCCAATCGGAGCCGCGATTTCACCGTGCCTATCGGCACCCCCAATTGTTCCGCGAGTTGTTCTTGGGTCAATTCGTTGAAATACATACCGGTCACTATCTGTCGTTGGGCTTCGGGAAGGCGTTCCACATAACGATTCAGCTGCTTCTGCGCCAGCGGGTCGCTGTCTTCATGAGTCGCTTCATCACCGCTTATCAACGGCCAGATTTCATCACTGAGATGCTCTTCACGGCCGATTTTAATTTTCCTCAGCATGTCAAAAGAAATGTTACGCATGACGGTATACACCCAGGTGGTGGCGGCGCCGCGCGAGGCATCATACAGGTGGGCTTTGCGCCAGACGCAGGACAGGGTTTCCTGCACCAGTTCCATGGCAAGGGATTCATCATTGAACTGCTTGATGCCGAAGTTCTTGACCTTAGGTGCAAAATAGCGGAAAAGCACGGCAAAAGCCTGCTTGTCTCTATGCTCGGCGACCCTTGTCAGCATCTGTGACAAAGATGCTGAATCCGGTAGCTCCATCTTGACGTGCTCCACGTGAGGGTTGGCGGATCGCGGGTTATCGTACACTAATCCAGGCACTCTGAAGCGCTCTTCTTTCTGTTACTGATAACGTCTATACGTCGGGTACGTCCCGGCGGATCACTTAGGGGCGAATTTATTGTAATACAGTATGGAGGAATTTTTTAACTTGTTCAAAATTATGGTGAAATATGAGCTGCTCTTTCTGCTCAAGGGGAACTGGCAATAACTCAATCAGACGATACGCCACCCATACCGGGTCATCCAACCGCAGTTGGGGATACAGCATAGTGAGCTCAGGGTTACTGGAAAAAACGTGCCTAAGCCGCCTGGCAAGTGTTCCGTCCAAGCTACTTTCTGATTGCCAGAGGGGCATTTCAAGCGGTTGCGTCGCGCCGACGCGCAGACCGTCGCCCTCTTGCTCGGGCTGTGTGATAGCCACAAGCTGCTCGCCCCTGATATCTATCAGCAGTTGTCCGCTTTCATCCTGATTAAAATCGCAAATAGCAACCTGGCATCCGAAGGAGGGGACATTCAAAGGCGTGTCTTTGCGGTAGGGGCATAAGACGAAGCCATCGCCACTTAGGCTTGCCTGCCTGACCATACGCAGGTAACGGGGTTCAAATATTCTTAATCTGGTGAGGCCACCCGGTAACACGATCACCGGCAGCGGAAACAGTGCGCTTTTCATTGTCTGATATCCTGTTCACAATGCCTTTGCTATACGAAGGACAGAGCGAACAGGATCATAAGCGCAGTGTTATGATCCTATCCATTGCATGGCGGAGCGCAGTACTTCAACACCTGCGTAAGCGCCAAACAAACTCAGTACGGGCAACAACATCAGCCCGAGCAGTACGACATCATTGCTCATTGCTTTGCTCCGGCTTTTTCTCTTCCTTTTTTGTCTCGTCATCGCTCATCGCCACCAGCTTTTCCCATTCGGCGCTCAGCATATTGATCGTAGACTGCTTGATCTGCTGCTTTGACTCGATGATAAAGCTGTCGACCTGGGCGCTGATTGTGGCGCTTAAGGCATCCGTAACTTCATTCGCTGAGGCACTCTGACTGGCGGCCATCAGGCCAAGTGCACACACTGCGGTAGTTAATGTTTTCATCGTCTTTCTCCTTGGGTTTGATGAGTTAGTCGCAAGGAGTAAAACAAAGGTTGTGCCAGCTTTTAAAAAATATTTACCCTATTGTTTTATAATGATTTTTACACCTAAAGCTGCCAATTATAAAACGTTGTCAAAAATTAAGTTTTAGTAAATTTAACCAAATAGTGGTGCAATTGTTAATTCACTTAACCGATTGCCACTGTGACCTATTATGAACATCCTCTGTAAAAACCCTTTCTTGTCGTTCAGCGGGAGCAAAAAAGCTCCCTAGCAACGCAGGACAAGCTCAAAAACCAGAGTTATGCCACCGTTGCAGCACGTGACACTGACGACATTTATCACCATAATGGGGACGTGATGTGCATGCTGCTTGGAAGAAAAAAACACACAATTAAGTGTACACATGTACGCTGAAAAGCTATTATTCCTGAGGTCCGATGAGAAAAAAGAAACCGCTAAATGTCTGACTACAGCCGAAAGGAAGAAGTACTTAACACCGCAAGCCACGGCCTCGGCCTGATATTGGCCATCCTGGGACTGGTTGCCCTGATATTTAAGGCCAGGACGACCGAACTCGGTGTCGCCGGTATCGTTTACGGCAGCTCGCTGGTGCTGCTGTTTTTGGCTTCAACCTGCTACCATGCCGTCACTCATCATTCCGTCAAGGGGCTGTTCAAGCTGCTCGATCACAGCGCCATTTACCTCTTGATCGCGGGCACCTACACCCCCTATCTGGTGCTGATGGCAGACAACAGCTGGTCGCTCTGGGTACTGGGTCTCATCTGGCTGCTGGCCGCGGCCGGTGTGGTGTTTAAGATATTGGCGAGACAAAAGTTTCCCAAGATTTCCCTGGCCACTTACCTGCTGATGGGCTGGATTGCCGCGGGCCTCATCTATCCCATCTACCTCAACGTTGCTTCCGGCGGGCTATGGCTTCTGGTTGCTGGTGGGCTGCTTTTTTCCCTCGGCACCCTGTTTTATGTCGCCAAACACCGCCAATACACCCATGCCGTCTGGCACCTGTTTGTCGTCGGCGGCTGTTGCTGCCATTATTTTTCCATTTACCACTTTGTAGTGTGACGCAAACTAGGGTTGCCAGCCATATCGGCTCAGGTTTATCCGTCCCTTGTTGATTTCTATCCCTTCGCCGCAAAGCGCCTGGAACTGGCGTAAATAGTCTTTACTCCCTTCGGCAAAGCTGATCCGCCCCTGCGCATTGATCACCCGGTACCAGGGCAAGGTTGAATCGGCGGGGATCTGTTTCAACAAGGTCCCGACCAGGCGGGCATTAGCGGGTAATCCTGCCAGCTTAGCCACCTGTCCGTAACTGGCGACGCTGCCCGCGGGGATCGCTCCTATCACGGCATAAATTTTATCGGCCTTGCTCGCTTCCATGTTTCTATTAACCCGGATGAAAAACGCCAGTATAGCAAATTCGCCAACCCTGTCAGCCGCCTTTACGCTGCATACTCAGCGCCTCGAATGCCGACCACAGACGCCGTGACACCGGCCCGTGATGGCGGGAATGCTTACGGAATACCCGGATCTCGCAGCCGAATTCATCTTCTCTGTCACTGACCCTGACGCGCTTCAGGGCGCCGGAATCGAGCTCCGTCTGGCAATGCTGAAGCCCGATGAGGCCCCAGCCCGCCGCTGACAACAGAAACGACTTCATGGTCACTATGTCGTCTATTTTCATCACGTTGGCCGAGGCCGCGAAAGACAGCCTTTCATTGTCAAAGCTCAGCCCGCTTTCGGAAATCGCTACGCAAGGGAGCCGCTGCAATTCGTCATAACTGACCGTCTCACCGCGGATAAGGGCGGGCGCGGCCACCACACCGATCGAAAGCTGTCCCACCGGCAGACTTTCCAGCTCACCGGTAGCATGAAACAAGTCAAACCAGGGCCCTATACCCAGCTCAGCCTCTCCGCTGTTAACCTGCTCCAGGGCAAGAAACCGTTTACCGCTTACCACACTCACGTCGGTGCCGGGGAAATCATGAAACGCAGACTGGATGACGCGGTTGTAGTCGGGATGATTGCAGATCTGCTCGTAGCAAATGCGAAAGCGGGCCTCGTTGCCGAGTGCCAGTTCCTTGGCAAGCACGTCCAGTTGCCGTACCTCCGACAGCAAACGCTTTGCCTCGCGATAATATACATGGCCCCGGCGTGTCAGAGTCAGACGATACTGGCTGCGATCAAGCACCTCGAAGCCGAGTTCCGCTTCAAGTTTCTTAATCGCCATGGTGAGCGCCGGCTGGCTCTTGTGAAGGCGTTTGGCCGCCTCATTCAGGCTGGGAGACAGGACAATCGCATCGAGAATATGCAGCCACTCAATCTTCATAATTAAATCTTATAATGTTTTTAATTTATTATAATTTTTATTTTACTTGTTATCCCTGTATCCTGCACCTTAATTGATAAAATCAGGTACAGCGTTCACTTATGGAAACCCGGACCGCGGAATGGTTCGTCCCGGGCTATTATTTATTTCATCCCATAAGTAACCCGCCCCGATAGCGTCACGGTCATGACATAGCGGAGAGAAATCATGAAATTAACCCAGTTTTTTCGGTTGCTGCCGATACTGCTGACAGTCAGCGCCTGTTCCGAGCAACAGGTCGAACCGTCCGAACCTGTGGTCAGGCCGGTCAAACTGTTTACGGTGGGAGAACAAAACGATGAGATGATGCGTACTTTCCCCGCAGAGGTCATCGCCAATCAGGGTTCCTACCTGGCGTTCAGAGTCAACGGCGAGTTGCAGGCATTCCCGGCGCTGGCCGGCCAGCACGTTCAGAAGGGTGAGTTGCTGGCGAAACTGGATCCGGAAGATTTCAAACTGCAATATGACGACAGAAAGGCCCGCTTCGAGCTGGCCCAGGCCCAGCTGGGCCGTGTTAAGGCGCTTAACGACAAGGGAATCGCCAGCCAGGCCGAGCTGGATCAGGCCATCGCCAATCACCAGGTTGCCGAGTCTGCATTGCGTACCGCGAAAACCAACCTCGACTACACCGAATTGCGTGCCCCCTTCGACGGCATTGTCGCAAAGGTGTACGTGAAAAATTTCGAGAGCGTCCAGGCCAAACAAAATATCCTGCGCCTTGAAACCCGCGATTTAATGGATGTCGTTATCCAGGTACCGGAAAAGCTCGCCGCCCGGGTCGACAAGGACACCCGGTATCAGCCGCAAGTCGTTTTCGACGCCTACCCGGGCAAAAAATACACCCTGACCCTCAAGGAATGGGATACCCAGGCTGATCCCGCAACGCTGACCTACAAGGTCGCTTTCTCATTGCCGGTACCGAGTGAGTTTAACCTGCTCGCGGGTATGACGGGGCAGGTCTATATCGATCTCAGCAAAATACTGATGTCGCAAACGGCCTACCAACTGGTGCCCGTTGAGGCGGTATTTTCCGACCAACATCAGGGGATTGGCGCGGGTAACAACTTTGTCTGGGTGTTCGATGAAACCACAGGCACGGTGCACAAACAAGCAGTAGAGGTCGGCGCCCTGCACCAAAACGGCATAGAAGTGTTGTCGGGCCTCGCCGCCGGCGAGAGAATCGTGGCCGCCGGTGTACATTACCTTAACGAGGGTGCCAAGGTCCGCTCATGGCAGAAAGAGCGAGGCCTGTAACCATGAATCTGGCACAAGTATCCATCGAGCGTAAGGTTATCAGCTGGATGTTCGCCCTGCTGTTGCTGGTCGGCGGCACGGTATCCTATCTTGGTCTCGGCCAGCTGGAAGATCCGGAATTTACCATTAAAAAAGCCATGGTTATCACCCTGTACCCGGGTGCCTCACCGCAACAGGTTGAGGAAGAGGTGACCTATCCGATAGAAAACGCGCTGCAGCAACTACCCTATGTAGACTATGTCACCAGCATTTCCTCTCCGGGTAAATCGCAGATCACGGTGGAAATGAAGAGCAACTACCGCAAAAAAGATCTGCAGCAGATCTGGGATGAGCTAAGGCGTAAGGTCAACGACCTCGCCCCCACCCTGCCGACCGGCGTGTACCCGAGTAAAATAATGGATGATTTCGGCGATGTATATGGCGTCATGTATTCGGTCACCGGCGACGGCTACTCGTACGATGAATTAAAAGATTATGTCGACTACCTTAAACGCGAGCTGGTGCTGGTTGACGGGGTCGGCAAAGTCACGGTCGCGGGCGAACAAAAGGCGCAGGTGGTGGTGGAAATTTCCACCCATGAACTGGCTAAACTGGGTATCGCACCAAGCCGCATCTTTCAACTGCTGCAAAGTCAAAATACCGTCTCCAATGCCGGTAAGATCCGCGTCGGCAACGAGTCCATTCGTCTTCACCCTACCGGCGAATTTAAGGACGTCAGCGAACTTGAAAACCTGATCATCTCAAATCCCGGCGCCCGCGAGCTTATTTACCTCGGCGATGTCGCCAAGGTGTTCCGCGAATACCCGGAAGTGCCGGGCAACCTGATCCGCTACGATTCAAAGCAGGCCCTGCTGCTCGGCGTCTCATTCGCCAGCGGCGTCAATGTGGTGGATGTCGGCGCCAACATAGCAAGGCACCTGCAATCCCTCGAGTACCAACGTCCCGTGGGCATGGAGATCAATACCCTTTATAACCAGCCGAACGAAGTCGAAAAATCCGTCCGCGGCTTTATCGTCAGCCTGCTCGAAGCCGTAGCCATCGTGATCCTCGTGCTGTTGCTGTTTATGGGTATCAAGAGCGGGATCCTTATCGGCCTGATCCTCCTTATCACCGTGCTCGGCAGCTTTATCTTTATGAAGCTGTTCGCCATCGACCTGCAACGCATCTCCCTCGGTGCCCTGATCATCGCCTTGGGTATGTTAGTCGACAATGCCATCGTCGTCACCGAGGGCATACTGATCGGGATTAAGCGGGGTCGCAACAAACTGCAGGCCGCGGTTGATATCGTTGAGCAAACCAAATGGCCGCTGCTCGGTGCGACGGTGATTGCCATCACGGCTTTCGCCCCCATCGGGCTCAGTTCCGATGCCAGCGGGGAATTTGCGGGAAGCCTGTTCTGGGTGCTGCTTATCTCACTGCTGCTGAGCTGGGTTACCGCCATTACCCTGACGCCGTTTTTCGCCGACATGATGTTCAGGGAAAATCCGAACGTCGAAAGCGCTGAGCTAACGGATGACGTCGACCCCTATCAGGGCGTGCTGTTTTCCGCCTACAAGGGCTTGCTGAGAGTTTCTATGCGCTACCGCAAAACGACCCTGTTGCTGATGGTCATCATGCTGGTCGCTTCCGTTATCGGTTTCAAACAGGTTAAACAGTCGTTTTTCCCGGCCTCGAACACCCCGATGTTCTACATCGACTACTGGCGTTATCAGGGCTCTGACATTCGCGCCACCAGTGAGGGCGTTGCCAAACTGGAAAAATATCTGTCCGGCATGGACGACGTTGAACAGGTAACCACCACCCTGGGCCAGGGCGCACCCCGTTTTATGCTGGCCTATGCCCCGGAAAAATCCTACGAGGCCTATGGTCAGTTAATCGTCCGCGTGACCGACCGGGAAGCGGTGCGTCGGGTGATCGCCGAGGTCAGGCGTTTCGGCGAAGAGCATATTCTGGACGCCGAGCTGAAAATAAAACGCATGGAAATCGGCCCGTCCACCGAAGCGAAAATAGAGGCCAGATTCAGCGGCCCGGATCCCAAGGTGCTCAGGCGTCTGGCGGCGGACGCCAAAGAGGTGCTGCAGCGGGACCGCGGCGCCTTCAATATTCGTGACAACTGGCGCGAACGCAGCAAGATCATTCGTCCCCAGTTCAACGAACAGAAGGCCCGTCGCCTCGGTATCGGCAAATCCGATCTCGATCAGCTGCTGTTGACCAGCTTGTCGGGAAAACAGGTCGGCCTGTATCGCGACGGCACCCAGATGCTGCCGATCCTCGCCCGCTCTCCGGCGGACGAACGGCTGAACGTTGAAAGCCTGCAGGATCTGCAGATTTTCAGCCCCGTCCTCGGCGTGTTCGTGCCCGTCAGCCAGGTGGTGGACGACTTCAGCGTTGAATGGGAAGACAGCCTGATCATGCGCCGCGACCGCAAACGCACCATTACCGTGATGGCGGATCATGACGTACTCGGCGACGAAACGCCGGCAAAATTGTTTTCCCGCGTGCGCAGCGGCATCGAAGCCATTCCCCTGCCCAACGGCTACAGTTTTGAATGGGGCGGCGAATACGAATCGTCCGGTAAGGCCCAAAAAGCGGTTTTCGGCTCACTGCCGCTCGGCTATCTGGCGATGTTTGCGATTACCGTATTGCTCTTTAATTCGGTTCGCCAGCCCCTGGTGATCTGGGCGACCGTGCCGCTGGCCGTCATAGGCGTCAGCTGTGGTTTACTGGTGATGAACGCACCTTTCAGCTTTATGGCCCTGCTCGGCCTGCTGAGCCTGACCGGCATGCTGATCAAGAACGGCATCGTACTGGTTGATCAAATCAACCTCGAACTGGCCAGCGGTAAAGACCCATACCAGGCGGTGTTCGATTCCGGTGTCAGCCGGGTGCGCCCGGTTGCGATGGCCGCCATCACCACCATATTGGGCATGGTCCCGCTGCTGTTTGATGTGTTCTTCAAGTCAATGGCGGTCACCATCATGTTCGGACTCGGCTTCGCCACCTTGCTTACGCTTATCGTGATCCCCGTGCTGTATGCCCTGGTTTTTTCTATTCCGGATCCGAGAAATAAACCTCAGCCTGCCCGTTAAGGGCAGGCCCGAACAGATGCAACATGGTTTATCGTCAGGATAAAAATATATCGCTTTTCAAAACCAGACCCTCGCAGCAAGATTGCTATCGACCAGGGGCGAAGTCCCGTATTTGAAAAGTGAGAAAACGATGAAAAAATATATACTTGCATGTCTTTTCTTTGGCGCTACAAGTGTATCTGTTATGGCCGCTGACGCCCAACAGGCTCCGGCTGACGTTTTGAACGAATTGGTTGCGACCTGCAAGAGCTGGGCCGTGGAAGATCAGGTCCCGGAAGCCGAGCGCGAGGCCTATGTCCTGCAGTGCGTCAATGACGAATTAAACAGCCTGGGTTACGCACCCGTTGAGAAAATCGACTAAGCGCTGTTTAGTACAAGCCGCTCTCGTCCGGGCGGCTTGATTCTTTTGCGTCTGTGCGCCGCTCAGGTGTCCCTTTCCTCCTCATCGCTTTGCTGTTCAATCCTTTTAAGAAATGCGTGGGTTCGCGCTAACTGTCCCTCGATGACCGCCCTTTGCTTCTCATCCCGGGTTTCCTTGAGCGCCGCCTCGTAGTTTTCGATGGCGCGCAGCAGCACCTTCTTCTCGTGTTCCTTCTTTTCCGCTTTTTCGGCCTTGTCGAACACTTTTTCCTCAGGCACTTCTATCGGCGCGACCTCTTCAACGATCAGTGCCTCGGGAACGACCGCGACTCCCGCTTTTTCCTGTCGCTGCGCCATAAAGGTCGGCGAAACGATTTCAATTCCGGCCCCGTGCAACGAATCCAGTACCGCCCGACATAAATTCGAGCGCGCCGATAAAATATGTTTAGGTTCGGCCAGAAAGCCCGCGACCCGGTAAACCACGGAGAAATCCTTCAATTCGATAATGTACACAAAGGGATCGTCGAGCCCGGCTGCCTGTGCCGCCTGCAACAGCAACGGGGTCACCCTGGCGTGATGGTTGTCATAACCGAGAGACAAGCTGGTTGACACCACACCGCCGGCCTTCGGCGTCATGGTGACGGGCTGGCGTACCAGATAGGCATTGGGCATGGAAAGCAGCTCGCGATTCTCGGTCTGGATCTCGGTATCGAACAATCCCCGCTCCGTAACCCGCCCGAATGCGTGGCCCACGCGGATAAAGTCGCCGATATCAAACGGCCGGGTAATGCGCAGCAATATTCCGCCCATCAGGTTTGCCAGAATATTGGTGGAAGAAAACGCTATCATTCCCGACAGCAGCAGGCCGATGAGGCCAACCAGGCGATTGCGCAGGCTTTCTTCGACCGGCAGCAATAAAATCCAGCCGAGGATAGCCAATACCGTCAGTCCCAACATGATCAGCTGGCGATAAAATTTGCGTTCTCGCCCCATGTCTTTATGGCGTCCCATCAGGCTCCAGTGGGCGCCCCATAAAACGACGGCGACGGCGAGCGCCACCAGCGCTTTTATCGTCCATTCCATCCGTGTGCCTCCGCGATCTGCGTGTAAGTGTTGCGTTTACATGGCCCGGTTAAGCCAGCTTTGCAACGCCTTGTTCCCTTCCCGCCTGCCCAGCAGGTAATCCTGGTTAAGGGTATCCCGTGGCGAGCCGACCACCATACTGAGGAGTTCTCTGGGCGGCGATATTTGCCTGATTTCCACGTCCGGCGGCGGGTTGCCGATAAATTCGAGCGCCTGGGCATAGCGGGCCTGATAATTTTCATACAGCTCAAATACCCTCGGCGACTGGCGTACCTTGCGAATGATAGGTCCGATGCGATCGAGTACCGGCAGACGCCCGTCGTCACCGGCAGGCACAGTGCGGATCACCCAAATCTGCCGGGCACCGCGCATATAGGCCCATTTCACCGGCAAGGGATCGGCCACCCCGCCGTCCATCATACGACGTCCGGAAACTTCAACGCCGGAGCGATACAAAAACGGGATTGCGCTTGATGCCTTAAGGTGGGGCAGCATGTTGCTGTGCCAGGTATGCAGGTAATGAGCCTCAAGGGTATCCGCATCCGACGCCACCGCGAAAAAGTTATTATCGGGCAAGAGATTATGCGGCTTGGTGGGGAATTTAAGGGTGTCGTGGTGGGCCACCTGCTCAAAGTACCAGTCGAGGTCGATGGCATTACCGCCGGTAAAAAAGCGTGCCGGCCTGAAAAAGTGTTCTCTCGTGGTCAGCTGTTGAATCGCCGCCTTGGCGTATTGCCGCGCCCGGGCAGAGTATGCAGCCAGGTTTTGCGCTCCGGCCGACACCCCAACCTTAAGATCAAAGGGCCAGAATTCATTGTCCAAAAACGCATCGAGTACACCGGCGGTAAATATTCCCTTTTGCCCGCCTCCTTCTGCGACCAAAGCAAAACGAGCCGTGTTTCCGGCGCCTTCGGCCTCAAGCAGTCTTTGCCGGGTGTCTGTATAAGCCATACTTTGCACTCGTTTCCCTGATCTTTCTTAAAGTGTAGGCTAATCAAAGGGTAAAAACGTATGGAAGCAGGCTTTTTTAGTGCCGCAGAATATGTGATAGTGAAGGGCGTTTAAGATCCAGCGACGACAAAGATGGACAGGCTCACAACCAGGGATAAAGTACAGGGTAAGGAATGGCTCAGCGAGTCGGAAAAAATCCGGCTGCTCGACGTTATCGCAGCCAGTTTCGGCGGCATTGATGCCGACCTTTACTTCGCGCGTTATTTTTGCGCCGACGGGCCGTTTAAACGCATAGTGCGGTTGTATTATTCGGGCGACAACTGTATCGGTTATTGTCTGTTAACCTTTCGCAAGCGCACGCTAAGGGAAAAAAGCGTCACCCAAATAGGGGCGTCAGCCGCTTTCCTTCCCAGTTACCGCCAGGGCGGGCTCACCCTCGCATTTTCGCTGAAACAGGCATTTTTGCACAGACTACAACATCCGTTCACATCGGTTTATTACGCAGACACTATGCTGAGCCCGGCGATGTACCGCGCTATCGCCAAGTATACGGCCGTCATCCATCCGTCGTTGCAGATTCCGGAGCCCGATGAAGAGTTAAAAAACCTGTTTGAACAGTTCAACCCCGATGGGTATATTTCATCGCATTACCCCGCCCGCTGCCTGGTCGACACCGGGCGTTTCACCGCCTATGAGTCAAAGGCCCTGGATTCGCTGATGAGCAGTGACAAGCCGGAAATCGCCTATTATTGCCGCCTAAACCCACAGTTTAACCGTGGCATCGCGCTGTTCGTCATCATCCCGGTGACGTTCGGCCAGTTTATCAAGAGCGCATTTCGCGCCCTGCAAGGCGTTAAGCCTTTTCCTTGACCACCAGGGTGCCCGCCATCTTATCGTGCCATCCTTGTTTTCGCTTGTCCCAGGCGACCCAGAAAAGGCCGAGCCCGAGCGGCAACGTCGATACTATGTAACCAAGATAGCGGATGATATATTGGGAAACCGAGGGCTTTTCACCGGTTTTGGCATCGACAATTTTCGCCGACACCAGCATTTTACCCGGGGTTGCCTGGCGATAGATCCAAAACGCAAGCACGGCAACAACGGGAAACACCTTGTTGACCAGTACGTCGGTAAACCCGGTCTCGAGGTCTGGGGTTGTAAAATAATCACCACCGTAGACCGCATAGAGTACCGGAAAAGCAATGGCGAGGATAAGGACGCTGTCGACCACACTGGCCAATACCCTGGCCCAAAATCCGACGTAAACCGTTTCAGCTTCTTGCTGCACCATAGTAGTTCCTTTTTATTTTCAGCCCGTTGATATTAGACGGGTTTAGCAAAGCTGGCCACCCTTTTTACGGCCCTGACAGAGCCGTCATAGGTTCGGCCCGGGTCAGCTGCCGACCGCTTAAAATCCGCTTTTGCGCTTGGTTCCCTTCAGCGACAGCGTACCGGGTTTTCTTGGTTTTTCGACGCGCGGTTTTTTGTCTTCACCGCGACCCTGCGTTCGTGGGGGCTTAGTGTTTTTTCGTTCTCGTCCGGCATCCTGTTCGTCACGGCCTTTTTCCGCCGCCCGTTTTCGCACAAAGTCCGGGTCTTTATTCGGATCCGCCGAATGCTCCTCGGTTTTGCCCGAGTCCTCGATGGCCGCATTGATCTCCGCCATTTCGCTTTCGCTCAGGTGGCGCCAGGCGCCGGGACGCAGGCCGTTGAGATTGACGTTCATGATCCGCACGCGCTTAAGTGACACAACCTCATAACCGAGGTATTCGCACATTCGGCGGATCTGTCTGTTAAGTCCTTGAGTCAGGACGATATTAAAGCTGTCGACCGCCGTTTGCGTCACGCGGCATTTTTTCGTCACCGTGCCGAGAATCGGCAAACCGCCGGCCATGCGTTTTACGAATTGCGCATTCAGGGGCCTGTCGACCCTGACCACATATTCCTTTTCGTGGTTATTGCCGGCCCTCAGTATCTTATTGACTATATCCCCTTCATTGGTCAGGAATATCAGCCCTTCCGACGGCCTGTCGAGGCGCCCGATGGGGAAAATGCGTTCGGGATAATTGATCGCGCTGACGATGTTGCTTTTGATCTTACGCTCGGTGGTGCAGGTCACACCGACCGGTTTGTTGTAGGCGATATAGACCCTTTTTGGTTTGTTTTTAAGCGCTTTTCCGTCGATCAGCACCTCGTCAGAGGGAGCGACCTTTTGTCCCATTTCCGGCGCGCTGCCGTTAACCCGAACCCGACCGTCTTCAATAAGTTTGTCTGCCTCACGACGCGAGCAATAACCCGTTTCGCTGATGTATTTATTGAGTCGCTTTAGTTCTGACATGCCAGTTTCGTTTTTCCGGATCACTTGGGAGGAACGCATTGTAGCCGACTCGAGGGCCAATTGCGCGCTTTTTCCTGCCCATTTCAACGACTCAGGGTTCTCAGCAAACGCTCGACCGGGCCCTGCCCGTAACGTGAGGATAACAGGCGGGCGATAACCAGCAACAAGCCAAGCGAGATTGCGGCAAGTAACCAGTAATCGAGGTAACCGAACCGGCGCACTATGGTTTCACCGTAAACGCTGAAAATCACCACCATCAGCAGGCTTTGGCCAAGGTAGATGCTGAGCGAATAACGTCCCGCCAAGGTGAGAATTGCAACGGGCCTGCGGATAAAAACACGGCACAGCAACTGGCAATAAACGAGCGCCATCAGGAACGCGGCAAGCCAGTTGAGGCCCTCTCGCAGGGCGAACAGCAGACGGTTGTCGGTTTGGTCACAGTAGAAGGTGACGGCAGTGAACACGGCGGCAGCGAACACCAGCGGCCACAACATACGACCCGGCATCGGAGATACCAACCACCCGCGCCTGAAGAGATACACGCCAGAAAGAACCAGGGCCGCCGTATACCACAGGGTCACCAGGGGGATCCCGGGTAATATCGCGAAAAAGTTCTCTGCGTTCGCCAGGCGCCCGGCCCAAAAACCGCGACTCAGCACGGCAACATCCGCTTGCACCTGAGGGTCGCTGAACAGCACCTGCCCGGGCGGTTCCACAAACATAAACAAGCTGTTAAGGGAAAAGGCCAGGAGGAAAAACAGCATGGCATAGCGCCGCAGCTCGTGTAATTCGCTGTTCAACAGGCCGAGTACCAGCAGGCCGGCCAAACCATAGGTCAGGAGTATATCTCCGGCAAAAAACAAAAAACCGTGCAGCGCACCAAACGCGCAAAGCCAGAACAAACGCGTTTTCAGGGGGTCGGTACGCCCGTTGTTGCGTTGCAACAGGATCCATAATCCGGCACCGAACAGCAGGCAAAACAGGCTGCGGAAGCGGCCGTCGAGAAAAAGACGGGTAAACGAGGCGAGTATGGTATCCCATGAGTCGTTAAGCTGGCCCAGGTAACCGTAGCGAAACAGGCCGAAATAGAAGATGTTGAGAAACAAAATGCCGCACAGGGCAACGCCGCGAACGCCGTCCATTAGCGGGTCACGGATGACAGACGCCGCGCCTTTGTGCACGGCGAAATCAGCTTGCACGACTAGATTTCCTTGTGCATTTCAGCCCAGGCGATGGCCGACTGGTAAAACTCCGGCAGGCAGTCATCGCTCATATTCAGCGGCTCACAGGCCTTTTGCATCGCCCACCAGCTTCCTTTCTCATAGGCCTTAACCACCTCAAGTATGTAATACAGCGTATTTTTGCTGCCAAGCAGGGCCTCATGAAGCGGTTCGGGAAACGGCAGACGTTCCACCACCTGCTCCATGGGTTGATCCAAAATGGCATCTATCAAGGAGAAAAGGCCCACCAGAAACGCCTGATTACTCATCGCGGGACAGACCTTCTTGGCTACCAGCTCACAAAAGCGTGAGCGGATTATCGAAAGCTGCATCAGTTCCGGCGGTTTGTCCCGCGCCACATAGGCCGTCATGATCAGGTTGACGAACTTACGCACCCGGTTTTCCCCCAGATACACCAGCGCCTGCTTCATCGACTCGATACGCTCTTTGAGCGGAAATAACCCGGAATTAATGAGACGCAACAGCTTATAGGCAAGCGCGGTGTCCTGCTCGAAATAACGCGTAATGCGGGTGATATCGATATTCTTTTTAACCGTTTCGGCGTACACCGCCATGACCAACGGATAGTTGGCCACCGCATCCTTGAACTGCAGCATCTGCGGCTGGGCAAAATAGTAGCCTTGAAAGAAGTGAAAACCCATATCCCGGGCTTGCTTATAATCTTCCTGGGTTTCAATTTTTTCCGCCAGCAGCTTGAGGTTCGGATAGCGGCTGAGTGCGGTGACGATAGGCCCTATTTCATCGAGCGGCGTGGCAATGATGTCGAACTTAACCATCCTCACCAGCTTTAAAAAACGGCGCCATTCCGGTTTGTAGGCGAAATCGTCAAGCGCCATGCGAAAACCTTCGTGGAACAAACGGCGTACCAGTTCATAGTTCTCATCGGTAGGTTCAACGCTTTCGAGGATTTCAATGACCACCTGGTCCGGAGGAAGAAATTCGCTGAGGCCGGCCTGAAGGGAGCCCGCGCCAAAATTGACCAGCGCCTTACGACCGCCCGTGATAGATTTAAGCCCCAGGTTAAGCTGATTATCCATAATAAGGCGTGAGGTAGCCGTTTCATCCGAAACATTAGGAAAACTGTTTTTTTCGCCGTCCCTGAATAGCAATTCGTATGCAACCACTTGCTGTTTACGATTGAAAATAGCCTGACGCGCTATAAAAACCTTCAAAAAACCACTCCTTCACATGCGCTCAGCGCCACTTCGCGTTACAAAACCCGCGGTCGGAAAGAAAGAGCCGATTATACGCAGGATAATATTGTAAACAATCGTAAAAAAGGCTCACCCGAATTTGGGGAAAATACGCATAAATTTAAATTTGTCAATGCGTTCTGCTCACTCACCATGCATGCCAAATATGATCAACTCCCCCATCGACGCTTTAAACGCCCCCTTGCCAGCCCTGCTTTTACCTCCGAACAGGTATCAGTATAGAGCTTGCCGAATGCATTACCAGTTGATCTGGCTTACAATTTACTTATATTTAACATTCAGTTTGTCGTTCAGGAAACCCGATATGGATGAAACTCAGGCTCATACTTATTTGCTAACACTGCCCGGGGCAACCCGGGATTATCCGTTCGGTCCCGATGTGGCCGTGTACAGGGTCATGAACAAAATGTTTGCAACCCTGGCGCAGGGAAGGGGAGAACCTTGGTTTTGGCTCAATCTGAAATGCGATCCGTTCGAGGCGCAGGCGCTCAGGGACATCTTCGCCTCGGTTCGCCCGGGTTATCATATGAACAAGAGTTTGTGGAACACCCTAGTGCTCGACGACAGCATTCCGCGAGGAGAAATCGAGCGTATGATGGAGAATTCATACGCCCTTATCGTCGCCAGCCTGGCGAAAAAAACCAGACTTGCGTTGCTTGACGCCTATCCCGCGGCAAGCAGGTACAGCTCGTCGATATAGCGTGTCGCCACATCGCGCCATTCGAAACGACTGGCTTTGGCATTATCACAGATCTGTTCCCAGCGCTGTGGTTCGCTGCCGTAACAGTCAAGCGCAGCCGCAAAACGTCGGATCAGTTCTTCGCACTGCTGCGCTACGTTCTCGCCGGAAAAACTGAAGCCGTTGAAACCGTCCATGATGGTGTCTTTCAAGCCACCCACGTTGTGCACGATGCACGGCTGCCCGGCCCTGAGCGCCAGCATTTGGCTTATCCCGCATGGCTCGAACGAACTCGGCATCAGAAATATGTCGCCGAGGCGATACAGTTCATCACTGAGGGATTGCCCGTAACCGTTCAGGAACAGTAACGAAGGGCTGCGGGCCATCACGGTACAGAACGCCTGCTCAATGGCCTCATCGCCGGACCCCAGGATCACCATGCGTCCGCCGCACCGCTCGAGCTGATGACACAGCTCATCCAATACACTGGGACCGCTCGTCCCCTCGGGAGCCCGCTGTCGCAGCAGCATCACTTTTTGATCCGTCAGGCGACCGATACTGGTGACCAAGGGGCCCGTCGCCTTAACCTCACGCCATGATTTGAGTCGCTGGTGAGCGAGATAATGCACGGATTTCAGCTCACGTTGCTGCGCCATCCAGCCGAAGAGCGCACG
>JBNKEN010000192.1:0-5232 GCA_050288805.1 Pseudoalteromonas sp. | reverse complement strand
GTCGGCCTTGGTGCGCTTTCTTAATCAGTTAATGCCGGGTAAAACCCGCGCCGAACTCTATAATGCCATCGGCTTCCATAAACAGGGAAAAACCGAGTTTTACCGCGAACTGCTGCAGGAACTGCAAAACAGCGAGGAAAGCTTCACACTGGCGCCGGGGATTCCCGGCATGGTGATGATGGTATTTACTCTGCCGTCGTTTCCCTACGTGTTTAAGGTGATACGGGATAGATTCGGTGAAACCAAACCCTTCGGCCGCAATACGGTGCTGGCCCGCTATCAACTGGTCAAAAGTCATGATCGCGTCGGTCGTATGGCCGACACCCTGGAATATTCCAACGTCGCCCTGCCTCTGGCGCGCTTTTCCGATGAGCTGCTGGATAAGCTACGCGCCTCCATCGCCGGTTCGCTGGAAATCGACGGCGATCAGCTGATCATCAAGCACCTTTATATCGAACGAAGAATGACGCCCCTTAATATTTACCTGATGGAGGCGTCCGATGACGAGCGTCGCGAAGCCATTTTCGAATACGGTCAGGCGCTTAAGGAGATGATCTCCGCAAACATCTTTCCCGGTGATATGCTGCTTAAGAACTTTGGCGTCACCCAGCACAAACGCGTTATTTTTTATGACTACGACGAGGTGCAGTATCTCACCGAGA
Source organism: Pseudoalteromonas sp. (assembly GCA_050288805.1). GTDB lineage: Bacteria > Pseudomonadota > Gammaproteobacteria > Enterobacterales > Alteromonadaceae > Pseudoalteromonas. Next base: position 4,570 of record JBNKEN010000192.1, on the reverse strand, counting down.
TGAACTTCCGTGCCATGCCAAAGGGCGGCGATTATACCGACCAGCTGTTTGAAGAGGCCGCTTATTCCGTCGCACCGCAGGACGTTTTTCCGGAGCAACTCGGCACCTTTGTCATGGCCAATCCGCAATATAAAGCGTTTTTAATGGACAGCCACCCCGAACTGCTGGATGTGGCCTATTGGCAAAGGGCCCAGGAAAAAGTACGTGCAGGCGCATACCCCAGTATTTACCCTTACCCGCAGAATCAGCGTTTTATTCACGACTGGTAGTTGTGCTATAACATCGGTGGAAACAAAGGAACCGCAGTGAACATTAGTAAAATCGACTTAAATCTCCTTGTCTACCTGGATACCTTGCTTCGCGAATGTAATGTAACCCGGGCTGCCAACCGCCTTAACATTACCCAGCCGGCGATGAGCAACGGCCTTAAGCGACTGCGCAATCTGCTCAATGATCCGATCCTGGTACGCACCAGCGAGGGCATGGTGCCCACCGAACGGGCATTGGAGCTTCAGCCGGTGATCCGCGGCATTTTATTGACCCTGGAAGAAACCCTGACACCGAACCGCGACTTCGTCCCGGCAAAAAGCAAACGGGTGTTCCGCATCATGGCCAGCGACTATGCGGCAAGCACACTGGCGCCCAGATTGCTCAGTAAGCTGCACGATGCGGCACCGGATACCACGCTTGATATCCTGACGCCGAGCGACGTCACCTTCCACGATGTCGAAAACGGCAAGGTGGATATGGCGATCAACCGCTTTGAAAATCTGCCGCAGTCGTTCCACCATAAACAGATCTGGAAGGACAGCTTCTGCTGCCTGGTCAAGGCCGATAACCCCATCATCGATCATTTCAGCCTCGACTCCTACCTCGACGCCCGCCATATCTGGGTAAGCAAAACAGGCTTCGGGGTCGGCGTCGGCATGGATCCCAAGGACGTACAGAAACTCGGGTGGGTCGATGAGGCGCTGGCCCATTTCGGCAAACACAGAAACATTGCGACCTTTACCCGCAATTACCACGTGGCCATCCACCTGGCGAAGGAGCAAAACCTGGTCGCCACCCTTCCCTCAAAGGCCGCCAATATTTACCGCGACGATCCGGGTCTAAAGATCCTGGAACCACCGTTCCCGATCCCGCCCTTCGAGCTGGATATGATTTGGAGCCCCCTGTTGCACCGCGATGCCAGCCATATCTGGCTGAGACAACTGATCGCTGAAATTGCCGAGGAATTGAAATAGTCGGGGTGGGAAAATTAACAAATGCTCAGCGAAACGACTAAGCTAAGGCAGTAACAGTAAATGTGGCTTTCACTGGCTGGTAAGAACCGTGGTCATTCGTATTGTTTACGCATGCTTTCCCAGCTGCCATCGCTCATGATTTGTTGAAACAGGCGCTGCATTTCGGCATGAATCGCGACATTGCTTCGCGAGGTAAAGGCCCTGCGTTCAAATGAATCATGGGGAACGGTAGAGATATGAAAAATACCTTCAAGCGCATGATGTTTTTTCAAATAACTGTATACCGAGAGGCTGAGTAATCCCATATCGGCGCGCTTTTTCTCCACCAGCTTGATCACTTCCTGCTCGCCGACGGTGTCTATGCGCAGCAGCTCGCCTTTTTTCACCATCTCGTTGATCCCGACATAATAGTAACCCGCAACGGCCACGAGCGTCTTTCCCGCAAGCGAGGCCGGACCCCGATATTCGAACGGTGCCGATTTCAGTGAAATGAAATCATCGCGATCGGCATAATATGGCGGCAGCCATAAAAATTTAATTTCTTCGAGATCATCGAACCACAGCGGGTTGGCCCCGAGTACCACGCCGTCCAGTTTATTCATGTCGATAATATGGTCCAGACGCTTTCTCGGCAGGTAGGCCGTAACAAATTGATAGTGGCAACTGAGCGCATTAAGACGCTCTGCAAGGTCAAAATAAAGCCCGCGGCGCTCTTTCAAATCGATAATAAATGGAGGTTTGTTGTGATAGGTATACAAATAGACCGTTTCCGGGGCCTCTGCCCTGAGCGGTGCTGAAAAACAAGCGAGCAAGCCTGCGAAAAACCATAAGTGTCTCAAATATACTTTCAACCTAAGTTGCTCATAGTGGCCGTGCCGCTTTGGCGCGTTTGGGAAACTATCCCTAACTATAAGCGAACCTGATACTTTTTTATAGCATAAATGCACCTAATATGGGCACTTGCTTGTTACCTTCTAATCGGTTGACGGTTACGGCACCGCTGAGTCATCGCTATATACACAAAAAAGCCGCTGTTACGCGGCTTTGCACTTTTGTGGATAAAGCTTAATCATTTACAAAAAGTTACCCAATGCTTTTACCTGATCCAACATACGGTTAGAGAAACCCCATTCGTTGTCGTACCAGGCCATAACCTTGACCAGCTTGCCTTCTACCTTGGTTTGCGTCGCATCGAAAACCGACGAAGCCGGGTTGTGGTTAAAATCAATCGAAACCAACGGCAACTCGTTATAGGCAAGAATTTCCTGCATGCTGCCCTGAGAAGCGGCCTTCAACAGCTCGTTAACCTCTTCAGCGGTCGTCGCGCGCTTTGCGACAAAGGTCAGGTCGACCAAAGAGACGTTGATGGTAGGTACACGCACCGCCATACCGTCGAGCTTTCCTTGTAATTCGGGCAATACCAGTCCCACGGCCTTGGCCGCGCCGGTTTTGGTCGGGATCATCGACTGGGTCGCACTGCGGGCGCGATACAGATCCGAATGGTATACGTCGGTCAGGTGCTGATCGTTGGTGTAGGCGTGAATGGTGGTCATGCTGCCCTGCTCGATGCCAATCTCATCGTTCAGTACCTTGGCGATTGGGGCCAGACAGTTGGTGGTACAGGATGCGTTTGAAATGATATTGCAGGTGGCATCCAGTACATCGCTGTTTACGCCGTGAACTACGGTGGCATCCATATCCGTGCCTGGGGCCGATACGATGACCTTTTTCGCACCGGCTTCAATGTGTTTTGCGGCCGCATCACGCGTGGTGAAAAGGCCTGTACATTCAAGCACGATGTCAACATTCAGCGCTTTCCACGGCAGGTTGGCGGGATCGCGTTCCTGAGTCAGCGTGATTTCATCGTTCCCGACCAGCATGGTTTGCTCGGCAAGGCTAACCTTCTGACTGAAGTGGCCATGCACCGAATCGTATTGTGTCAGGTGGGCATTGACATGCGCCGGCGCCAGGTCGTTGATGGCGACGATTTTGATATCACTGTGTTTTTCAGATTCATAAAGGGCGCGTAATACGTTGCGGCCGATCCGGCCATAACCGTTAATTGCAATTCTGATCATCTTCTCATTCCCCTCATTCATTTATATTTTGCTTGCCTGGCGAGCCAACTCTTCGATGGCGGCCCAGTCTTTATTGGCGATAAGTGTTTTGTCCAGCATCCAGGTTCCACCGACACAGACCACGTTATCGAGCGCCAGGTAATCGGGCGCCGTTTTCAGGCTGACTCCGCCGGTGGGACAGAATTTAACTTGCGGAAGCGGACCGCCAATGGACTTAAGCATGGGCACACCGCCCGCGGCTTCGGCCGGGAAAAACTTCAAAAAAGAGAAGCCACGTTCAGCGAGCCTCATTACTTCGCTTGGCGTGGCCGCTCCGGGCAAGAATGGGATACTTGACTCACTCGCAAGCGCGAGCAATTCTTCGTTAACACCGGGGCTGACCATAAAATCGGCGCCCGCTTCAACCGATGCGTTAAAAGTTGCCTTATCGATCACGGTGCCCGTACCGACAAAGGCCTCCGGAACGGCACGCTTCATCAGCTTTACCGCTTCGGCGGCAACCGGCGTGCGTAAGGTCACTTCAAGGGCGCGTAACCCCCCATTATAAAGGGCCTTAGCTAACGGTTCGGCATCTTCAAGATGTTCAATTACGACCACTGGCACCACAGGTGCGGCTGACAAAATCTGTTCAATCTTCATTGTTTTTCCTCATGACCCGGTGCCTGCGCACGTTTATTCATCTTCTTGTCCGAACGAACTGGCACCGAGATCTGCACTGGTGACGATATTTCTGAAACCGGCAAACAATTCTCGCCCGGTGCCGTAGGTCGCACCATGCTGTTCTAATACGGCATCACGTGCGGCAAGTTCTTCGTCGCTGACATGTAAGGCGAGTACGCCTTTAGGGGCATCCAGCGTGATAAGATCGCCGTCCTGGATTTTCGCAATCATACCGCCTTCGACCGCTTCGGGAGCCAGGTGAATAGCGGCAGGTACCTTACCCGAGGCACCCGACATCCGTCCGTCGGTAACGATGGCGACCTTGAATCCCTGATCCTGCAGTGACGCCATTACCGGTGTCAGTTTGTGCAGTTCAGGCATCCCCTTCGCTTTGGGCCCCTGCTCTTTAAGCACGGCAATGAAATCCTGATTAAGCTCACCGCGCCCGAATGCGGCCTGCAGTTCACTTTGTGAACTGAATACCTTGGCCGGTGCCACAACAACCTGATGTTGCGCCTGCACCGCAGAAACCTTGATAACGGCCTTACCGAGATTGCCGGTAAGAAGCTGAAGACCGCCATGCGCGCT
>JBNKEN010000191.1:0-2983 GCA_050288805.1 Pseudoalteromonas sp. | reverse complement strand
CATACAGCCGAACAGGAAAAAACCCGCGAGCAAGAGAATAACCCGTTTCATTCTTCACCTCCTATCAGGTCCCGTCGCAGGTCCGGGGTGGCCGTCTCGGGTGACAGCCAGATGTCGATAAATGCATCGGCAAATCCCGCTTCATCGATATAGCCTATCAACCGGCCGTTATGGTAAAAATGCGCTCCGCCCGCGATGTCAGATATCATTGATATCGCGTCACCGCGCTTGACGTCCGGCCACATCAGCGCTAATTCTTTGCCCCACTTTTCAACATAGGCTTGCATTTTAAGCCGCTGCCACTGCTCGTTTGTCGCCTGTGATATTTCATCACCCGTAAATTCTCTTAAATAGGAAAGCGTGAAACGCATGGGATGTTGCCCCCTAAGGTATTTTCCTGAGCTCGTTTCAAGACTTGCTTCATAGACTTCCCAAAACAGATAGCGAAGTGTTCCCCGCCCTACTTCTTGAAACTGCACTTGGTTTGCAGCGGCGCCGAGCGAAAAGAATGTCGCCGACAGTAAAAGCACGAGTAGAAAGTGGCCTTTAAAAAACATACTTAGCACCTCACAAAACAGACCGTTCAGATCCCAATACGTTTATCAGGCGCTTATTGATCATCAGGATGGCTATAAATCCAGAGCCCCATAACAACCCGAACACGGGCCAGAATTGCCACAAGGGTCGCGTGATATTCAGAACGCCGGCGGTTTCTCCGCCGACGTAAGACGCGGGAGCGAACAGCAAACAGAGCACTAATACCTGACCGCTGCCGATGCGAGACAAGCACGTCAGGCTGGAATTTAAGGTCGTAAGCAAACAACACCACAACCACACCAACCAAAGCGGGAGCGTCGGCGTTTGATAACTGATAAGAGATAACGCCACCGCACTCCATTCGATGCACAGCGCCAAAGGCAGATTCAACAGGGAAATCAGCCCGCTTCTCGGATCACCGGACAACAGCAGCATGGTGACGAGAATAACGGGCAGTACAAGGTGGGCGTTATGGTGAAATAAAAAAACGTCGAACCAGGCGAGCTGAAACAACAGCCCGTTAGTAATCAAGCGCCATGATTTCATCATCACCCCGATAGCGCGGGGTACGCGCGACCAGATGCACGGTGCTGATGGCCCGCTGCCTGAACGCGCCTTCGCAATAGCTCAGGTAGTATGTCCAAAGCCTGAAAAAACGCGCGTCAAAGGCGCCCTTTTCCAGCGTGGGCCAGGCCGCCACAAACTGTTTTCGCCAATCGAACAGGGTGCGAGCGTAATGAAGACCGATATCGCTGATGCCGTCGATGACCAGATCCGTATTGTCACGCAGCCTTGCGCTCATTTCACTGAGCGACGGCAGGCAACCGCCGGGAAAAATATATTGCTGAATAAAATCGGAACGTCGCAAATAATGCGCATAGCGCTGATCGGCGATGGTAATGGCCTGCAGCAGCATCAAGCCGTCATCCTTCAACAGCGAACGGCATTTGGCAAAGAACCCGCCGAGATATTGATGGCCCACGGCCTCTATCATTTCTATGGAAACCAGCTTGTCGTATTGACCCTCAAGATCCCGGTAGTCGGTTTTGAGCAAGGTAATGCGATCGCCTAATCCGTTACGCTCAACCAGCTCTCTCGCATACTCGTATTGTGCATCGGAGATGGTGGTCGTGGTCACACGGCAACCGTACTTTTGCGCAGCATAAACGGCGAGCGCCCCCCAGCCGGTGCCTATTTCAAGCAGGTGGTCGTCTGCCTTGAGCGCAAGTCGTTTGCAAATAACCTCCAGCTTATGTTGCTGCGCCTCACTTAAGCTCGCATCCGGGTGCGGGTAAATGGCACTCGAATAAAGCATTTCGGGGCTCAAAAACGCACTATACAAATCATTACCCAGATCATAGTGGGCAAGAATATTGCGCTTTGAACCGCTCTTTGAATTACGGTTTTTCAGGTGCTTCCACTTATGAAACAGGGCGGCGACGGGCGCGAAGCGCCTTTCAAACGCATCCAGCCTCGCCTGATTAAGGGCAAAAATTTCGATCAAACGCGTCAGATCGTCCGCCTGCCAATAGCCGGCAATGTAGGCTTCGCCGGCTCCGACACTGCCCCCCTGAACAAACAGTTTGTAGGTCTTAGGATCGGTCACCGTCATGGTTGCCTGAAGCGCGGCTTTGCCGTCACCGAAAAATTGCATCCCCTGCGCGTCCTTAAGCCACAGGCCGGCATTTTCGAGTCGCTCAAACGCACCAAGCACCAGTTTTTTGCAGAACTTATCTATCGGCTTGAATGCCTGTCGCGAGCCGAGCGCTGTGATATTTTCCATCCTAATCCTCTTTGCGGAGATACCCTAGAAAGGGCACTCCCTTTAAAAACAGTTTCATGGCCTGCCAGTAAATCCCCCGGACAACGCTGACCGTCATGGCCGGGAAACGCAGCAATAACCTGGTTATTTCTCGGCGACTTAAGGAGCGGCGTTTCAGCGTCAGGGTCGCATCGAATATTCGCTGCGTACCTTGGTGGTTTTCGATGTGGACCAGCGCCGTTTCGCTGGGTGCCCTCACCTTCCAGTGATATGCCATATCGAGCTCCATAAAGGGTGATACGTGAAACTCTTTTGCATGGATCATTTTATTTTCGAGCCGAACCAGATAATGGTGCCGCTCGTTCCACGGGGTGTTGCTGACTTCCGCCAGCATCACCGGCATATCGCCGTTTTTTCGCATAAAAAAGAAAAAGTTGACCGGGCTGAAATACACGCCGAGGCATCGCAGCTGGCCAAGCATAAACACCTGCTCGAAGACTTCCTCTTCTCCCAGGGCGGCGAGCGCTTTCAAAGCCCGTTGTTTCAGGTCGCCCTCTCCGCCTCCCAGGTAATCGCCCTCGCGAAAGCTAAGGGGATGCCAAACACTGCGGCCAAGAAAGGGATGAATGGCGTCGAGTTGTTCCGGATGGGAAAGATCCACCCACATCATATAAAGGGGATAGT
>JBNKEN010000190.1:0-1545 GCA_050288805.1 Pseudoalteromonas sp. | reverse complement strand
GAAATTGCCGGGGGTTTGAAATCGTTTTTATCCGAAATGGATGGGTTTATATCGATAGAACGATTTCAGAGCATCACAAACCCAAGTCGATATCTGTCACTTTCATTTTGGAGGGATGAAGATGCTGTGAGATTATGGCGAAACCAACTAGATCATCGAGAAGCTCAAAAGGAAGGAAGAAACAACTTGTTTCAAGATTACCGGTTGCGTGTAGCAAATGTTTTTCGTGATTATGGTATGGATGACCGTCAGCAATCCCCAGTCGATATTGAGCAATAATGCCTGTAATCATAAGCAGTTAACAAGTGCAGTTAACGGACAAGTTTTACTGTTTCGCTTTTTGCTAACCCGCTGCGCGGGCAAAATCCAACTCAGTAAAATTTGCCGCTGCAGCAAGTGTTATCACGCTTCTGCCGCTAAGCCGTCGGTTAAAACACGTCATCGGCTTAGCGCAATTATTCGATGATCCCTTATCGAAATGGGTTTAGACTAGGCGCACAGAAAATTCCAAGGGTCGTATTTTTCCATGTCGATGCAGCAACAAATCGAAACCAAACTGTCGCAGGCCTTGCCTTGCAGCCATCTTGAGGTGATCAACGAAAGCCATATGCACAGCCGCGGCGAAGAGTCTCATTTTAAGGTGATAGTCGTCAGCCCGGAATTCGAAGGAAAACGCCTGTTGCAGTGCCACCGCAGGGTCAACGAGATCCTGGCCGACGAGCTGGCCAATCATATTCACGCCCTGGCCATTCATACCTATACCCCGGCGCAATACGACGAGCAGGTTGTCCCCGATTCGCCCAAATGCCTCGGCGGTTCTAAACTGGACGCCGGTTAATACGGTTACTGCCTGAAGGGCGGCTTATCACCGGGTCGCCCCGATCAAACCAGAATATGGTTTATTTATTGTTTCCAAGGTGTTAACTTTTTGGCTCGATTTCGAACTGTAACGGATTTATGCGAGCTGTTTTATCCTTTGCATCCCGCAACCTGGATGCCTTCAATGATTTTATCGGGCGCACCGTCGCCTGGCTGACCGCCCTGATGGTGGTGCTGGTGGTGGCCATCGTGCTGCTGCGCTACGGTTTCGACCTTGGCTGGATAGCCATGCAGGAACTGGTGCTGTATTTCCACGCCTGCGTATTTTGCTTCGGCGCCGCCTATACCCTGAAAAATGACGGTCACGTCAGGGTGGACGTCTATTACCGCCGTTTCTCACCGTGTACGCGCGCCTGGGTCAACCTTATCGGTCACCTGGTGCTTTTAATGCCCCAGTGTATTTTCATCTTCGCCTACAGCCTGGATTATGTGTTGGCGTCGTGGCGCATTTTGGAATCGTCCCAGGAGGCGGGCGGCTTGCCTGCGCTGTTCCTGTTCAAATCCCTGTTGCTGGTGTTGCCGCTGTGCCTGTTGCTGCAAAGCATCAGCGAGGTGCTGAAGCTGTGCATTGAGCTGCAGAAAAAAGGCGAGGGGGTGGCATGATGGATTATATGGCGCTTTATCTCTTTGTGGCCGTGTGTCTGGTGCTGCTGGCCGGGTTTCCGG
>JBNKEN010000189.1:0-3181 GCA_050288805.1 Pseudoalteromonas sp. | reverse complement strand
CATAAAAAAAGCAGCTTAGGCTGCTTTTTTTATGGCTGCAGTGACGCAGAAAATGTCGACGTTTAGATAAAACGCTTGATGATAAAATCCACCTTCACACGCTTCGCCTGACCCAACAACTTTTGCACCGGCTCCGGATAGTCTTGCATGGTTTCCAGATCCTGCGCTCCGTTGAGACGGACCGTATTGGCCAATATGGCCTGTTTTTCTTGTTCCACCATTGCAGAGATGTGTTGCTGCTTGTCATCGATTAGAATGCCGTTTTCGATATCAAGGCCCCAGGCGCGCGGGTTAAGGTTATGCCCGGTCAGCAAATGCCAACGGTCGTCCACGCAAATCCCTTTCAAATGGAAGGAATTATCCCCGTCTTTCCAGAGATGCACGTTAAGCGCTCCGCTGTCGATGAAGCGTTTCTGGCTTTTCAGGAACTTATGCAAAATCGTCTCGTACAGGTAAGGTAAGCCGCCGACTTTGCTGAACGGCTGGCTTGGCGGAATGTAAAAGTCGTTGGCGGTCTTGTCGCCGACAACAATCGTGACCTTCTTCCCGGTTTTTAACAAGCGACGCAAAGCGCGCAACAGAGGAGCCGGCAAATTGAAGTACGGAGTATAAAGAACCAGTTCCCGCTCTGCACTTTCGAACAGCGTCTTGATCACGCGGTTCAGCTTGTTGCCCCGGCGACCGAAGCCGAGTAACAGCTGAACGGAAAGCGGCTTATTGCTCGGCGATTTGGGACCACGGTAGGCCGCTTTTCGCAAATCACGCATTAACGCCCGCTGATTGCTTTTCAGTTCGCTGAATAAAGGCAGCGGTCGCGTATCCAGACGTGGCACGGCACCGGAGGCAAGCATTACGTTATCCATAAATGCTACGATGCTGTCGCACAACTGGGGCTGCGCAAGCAGGAAATAGCGATCCAGTCGATAACGCTCATCGTATTGCAGATACACATTGTTGAGACTCGCGCCGCTGTACAGCAAGGTGTCGTCGATGACAAATCCTTTAATGTGCAGAACGCCGAACAGTTCCTTTGCCTTCACGGGAACGCCGTACACCTCAACGTTGGAATTACGTTCCTGCAACGCTCGGAAATACAGGCCTGCGTTACCCTCGCTTTTTTCTGCTCCGATCAGGCCCCGCTGGGCACGGTGATAATCGACAAAGACACGCACCTCCAGTGACGGATTTGCGTTCGATGCCTCATGCAGGGCGTCGAGAATTTCCCTGCCTGCCTCATCATCCTGCAGATACAAAGCAGTAATATAAATCCGGCGTTTTGCCTGTGCGATCAATTCAAGCAGGCGAGCTCGGTACGCTTTTGCACTAAGTAAAATATCGAGATCTTCAGGCTCCAGGCCAAACCCCGGGTTTTCTTGCCAAAAATGCATATCGGCCTATGTAAATTAGACTAAGGTTGCATTACGCAACGATTAAAATTTGCTAGAACATAACAAATATTTTTTTCCCGGTCATGAAATAACGTCATCTTTCCACTTCAACAGCCGAAAATTGCGTCAAGTACACTATATTTGACAGCTTTTCGATTTCGCACAAAAAGAATTATGGAATTAAGTTTACATCGCCCTTGTTTTTCTTAGAATCGAACGCATTAAACACGCTACAGCATATTAGGAAGTTAAACATATGAGCTCAGCCAAACATTGTAAATTATTGATCTTAGGTTCAGGCCCGGCAGGTTATACAGCGGCCGTTTACGCCGCCCGCGCCAACCTAAATCCAGTTCTAGTAACCGGTATTCAGCAAGGTGGGCAACTTACGACCACCACCGAAGTTGAAAACTGGCCCGGCGACGCCCACGGTCTGACCGGACCTGCGTTGATGGAGCGTATGAAAGAACATGCTGAGCGTTTCGAGACGGAAATCGTTTTCGATCACATCAACCAGGTAGATTTCAGTGAGCGCCCGTTTAAACTGCAAGGCGACAACGGCATGTACACCTGTGACTCCCTGATCATCGCAACCGGCGCATCTGCCAAATACCTCGGCCTGGAATCAGAAACCGCCTTCCAGGGCCGCGGTGTGTCGGCCTGCGCTACCTGTGACGGCTTTTTCTATCGCGGCCAAAAGGTTGCCGTGGTAGGCGGTGGTAATACGGCCGTAGAAGAAGCACTGTACCTAGCCAATATTGCCGAGGAAGTTCATGTGATTCATCGCCGCGATACCTTCCGCAGCGAAAAAATCCTTGCGGATCGCCTGATGGAAAAGGCCGAAAACGGTAACGTCGTGCTGCATCTGAATAAAACCCTCGACGAAGTCCTCGGCGACGACATGGGTGTGACGGGTTTACGCATGAAAGACACGCAAACAGGTGAGAGTGAAGAACTTGATCTGGCAGGCGTATTTATCGCTATCGGCCACAAACCCAACACCGATATTTTTGCCGGCCAGCTGGAAATGAAAGATGGCTATCTGGTTGTGCAAAGCGGTCTTCACGGTAACGCAACACAAACCAGCGTAGAAGGCATTTTTGCCGCCGGTGACGTGTCGGATCACATCTACCGTCAGGCCATTACCTCTGCCGGTACAGGCTGTATGGCCGCACTCGATGCCGAACGCTATCTTGACAGCCTCTAACCAGGCTCCCCATACTTGCCGGGTAACCCCCGGCAAGTAATCCCTATGGCCCTATCCCTCTTTCAACTAGGTGAAATCACAGACGGTTTCCCGGATCCAAATTATGCCCTCAAAGAACCGGACGGTCTGCTGGCATTTGGCGGTTGCCTGAGCGTTGAGCGGCTAAAGCAGGCCTACAGCAACGCGATATTCCCTTGGTTCAGCGACGGCGAACCCATTTTGTGGTGGTCACCAGATCGAAGAACAGTTTTATTCCCGAAAAATTTCAAACGGACAAAGAACCTTCAACGTTTGGTAAAAAGCAATTATTTCAAAGTTCATTTTGATAAAAATTTTAAAGATGTAATTGTGAACTGTAGTAAAGCGCCAAGAAAGGGCCAGCGAGGGACATGGATAACGAATGAAATGATCGAAGCTTATACAAGACTTCACGAAATGGGTTATTGTCATTCTGTTGAAACATATCTTAATAATAAACTTGTTGGGGGTTTGTATGGCGTCTCACTGGGAGGTATATTTTTTGGTGAATCGATGTTCCATCTTGAAACTGATGCAAGCAAAGTAGCTCTCTGGTATTTGGTTGACC
>JBNKEN010000188.1:0-3181 GCA_050288805.1 Pseudoalteromonas sp. | reverse complement strand
GCCGTTACCCCGTGCTTTATCTCCTTAATGCCGGTGCGTTTTACCGCGGCGAGCCTGCCGACGATGCACTTTATGCCGTTAAGCGGCTTGCCGCTCTAGAGGCAATACCTCCCGCAATTCTGGTGGCGGTTGAGAGCGACGACTGGTACGGCGAAACCATCTCGGATCCCAAGCGCCTGAGCGGCCTTCTCGTCGACGAATTGCCCGGCTATCTCGCCGCACGTTATGGCATATCGAATATTTCGTTGCTTATCGGTCATTCCTACGCGGGTGCCTACCTGGTGCGCGATGCACCAAGACTGGCCCCGCAATTCGGCGCGCTGCTCGCGATATCGCCGGTGTTCCCCTCCGTCGACTATGCAAAGGCCAGCGCAGAGCGATTGCAAGGCGGCGAAGGTGTTGCTGCGCTGCGCATTCTCAGCGAGGCCGACGGCGCCGTAGATGCCCTGTTGCTCAAGCGTCTGTTGAATCCCGACGTTGCCCGAAATCTTTCCCTGCATCTGCTGGACGGCTTCGGCCATCAATCCGTATTTCCCTCGGCGTTCAGTCGCGGCTTGTTGGATTATTTTGCCGATCACCCGTTCGATTATAGGGCGGCGCCGAACGGACTGAGTGCCCGGGATCTCAGGCAGCGGCTTTCCGCCAACGGGATGAAATACGGTTTCTCGCCGGATGAGGAGCAGATCTCGCAGGTGCTTGAGAACATGGCGCAGGAATATATGCGCCGCGAGCGCCCGGAGGACGCCCTGGTGCTTTGGCAAGCGGCGAAGGGGCGCTGGCGTCACTACCACATCAACCGCTGGGGAGATCGTTTCCTCGCCGAGGGAAAACCGGATTTGGCCGGGCGCACCTGGCTGATGCTCACGTGGCTTTACCCGAACTCGCCGTTCGCCTGGAACAAGCTTATCACCCTGGCCAGAACCCGCTCCGATGCTGAGGGGCTGGCGTTTGCCGAGGGGCAACTGGCGCGGGCCCTAAACGAGTTCACGGCAGAAGATCGGGGGATGATAAACAGCTATGCCTTTGAGCGGATAGCCGCCGGGGATGTTAACGGCGGACTTTTGCTGTTGCAGCGTATCGTTTCTCGGGCGCAGGACGACCCCACTGCACTTGAAAACCTCGCCGAGGGATACCGGCTGGCGGGACGCAGCGAAGAGGCAGGGCAGGTACGCGAACGGATACAGAAGGTGCTCGGTAAGGGGGCATCAAAGAGTTCGATTCAATAAAGTGATTGTTTACAAACATTGCAGATATTGAAATCAAAGGTTGTGGCTACCGTTTGGCCCGTCACGGTTACTTTTAAAGATTCAGAATATGCGACATAAAATCAGTGCTATGCTGCTGGGGGTCTTGGTTATCGCGCTTACCGCGTTCGCTGAAAAATCGGTTGCAGAACCGAGCTTATCGGCCAAACAGAGCGAGATACGGCATGTCGCCCTCGACGAGCATATTTCCCTCGATATTTATGCTCCGCAGGGCATGCATGCGCAAAGGGCCTTCCCCGTGCTGTATGTGATGGACGGCCAGTATTATACGTATAACGCAATCGGCTTTCAGAAGTCGCTCAACAAGCGGCTAAGCATCAGTCCGGATTACATAGTCGTCGGGATCAATACCGAGAAACTGGTCGAATCGGACAGTCGGGCCGCATGGCTCGAAAGCGAACCGCAAAGAATGATTCAGTATCTGGAGAAGCAAATCATTCCGTATGTGGATGGGCACTATCCCACCACCTCGCGCAGGCTGTATTTCGGCTGGCAATACGGCGCCATATTCGGGCTAAAGTTGTTCAATGCAAACCCGACGCTTTTCCAGGGCTATATGCTGGCAAGCGGGCAGCGTTACAGCGACGCCATGCTGGAACAAACCGCCGGGGTGCTGCAAACGCACCCCGGGCTAGGAAGCTATTTTTACCTCACGTTGGGTAAATCGGAGCGCCATACCCTGCAAGGGCATACCAGGCTGACCGGGTTATTTGAGCAATATAAAGAGGCCGGGATCACCTGGCATTACAGCTATTTAGATCGATTCTCACCGCAAATCGACCATCATACGACGCCGCTGGAAAGCCTGACCGACGGCCTGGCGTGGCATTTTTCCGATTATCCCGATCTGACGTTTAATTCCCTGGCCGAGGTAGAACAGTTTGGCGGCATCGAGGCGGTAAAAGCCTATTATCGGCAGCGGGCGAAGCGCTACCAGGTGAGCGCCGAGGTTGGTGAGCAGGCCAGGTTCAGCATGTTCCGCTGGGCCGCAGAGGAGAACAACTGGGCTTATTTTCAGCGCCTGGAGCAGGAACTCGGCCGCTTTGAGGTGAGCGCCTGGTACGGATTTTTCGGTAACTTTTTTGCCGCCAACAATCAACTGGAACGGGCGCAAAAGGTGTTTCAACGCGCCACTCGGGAACGCCCCGCCGATCACAGGTATTGGGGCGCCCTCGCCGGTGTCTATGACAGGCTGGGTAAACACGCCGAGGCCGCAGACAGCTACCAAAAGGCGCTTGAAAAAACGCAGGCCACGGATCCCGCCTACGCAACCTATGCGGGCGAGGTGAAGCGGCTTAAGGGGTTGAAATAGAGTACGTGCAGCGAGCCGCGCACAAACTAACGTGGCTCGGATTCGAGGCTTTTCTCCATCACGAAATTGGTGAGCGTCTCGCCGCGGATCGCAACCTCCTGCTGTTTTACCGGGATAAAGCCGAAATGCGCAAAGAAGGGTTTTGCGGTGATGCTGACATGGGCATAGAGCCGCTCCAGCCCCTTGCTTTTTGCCGTATCAAACAGGGTCTGCATCAGGGTTTTGCCTATCCCCTTGCCCTGGTGCTGCCAATGGCAGAAAAAGTGGTCGATATAGCCGTTTTCCTGGACATCGGCGTAACCGACGACTTTCCCGTCCGTTTCGGCGACAAACGGGTTGATCGCTGCCATACGGGCTTCCCATGCCGCTTCATCGTGGTTATCCGGGGCCCAGGCGCGAACCTGGGCTTTCGAATAATCGCGAATGCTGATATGGCGGACGGTGTGGTAAAAAAGCGCGTGCAGTGCCTTGGCATCGCTTGTTTGGTAATTGCGTATGGTGATCATAAAGGCCTTCAGGAAGTTATTTTTCTGGCTTTGATGCCGGATGAGGATCCGCAACCAGCCAGCGTTTCAGCGGGGTAACCCATTCTTCGTGGGGCAGG
>JBNKEN010000187.1:0-4486 GCA_050288805.1 Pseudoalteromonas sp. | reverse complement strand
AGAAACCACACATAGGGCTCGCGACTGGCCTTGGGATCCCAGAACTGGATAGCCATCATGGCATGTTGGGCAAGCGGATACGGGTAGGGCTCGCGGGTTTGTTCTATGTTGTTGAATTGCTGTTTATCGATTTTGCTTATGCGGCGGCCGATGTCAAAAACACGCCATTGGGTACCGGCGGCGTCGAGCAGCTCGGCAAGGGTTGCTATCTGGGCAGTCATCAGGAATTTCTTGCTGTTCGTTATAAGCGCTAATTATATGAAGTTTGGCGTTAATTACCAAGGCTGATGGCCATATTCTCGAGGTGGGGGAGAACTGCTATACTGGCGCCCCGATTATTTTCGAGACTTCTATGCGATACCAAGATACCCGCGTTTTGCTGGCGCAGCTGGCCGAGACCTTACAGACGGCCGGGCTTTGGCAGCAAAGCCCGCCGGATCCGGCGCTGCTGGAATCGAGCGCGCCCTTTTGCTGTGACACCCTGGCCTTTGAGCAGTGGCTGCAATTTGTGTTTATCGCCCGAATGCAGGCGCTGATCGATGCCCGACTGCCACTGCCCGGCAATATCGCTCTCGCGCCCATGGCCGAGATGATGTGGAGCGCGCATCCTCATTACGTGCAGCTGCATGCGATGCTCTCGGCCATCGATGCGTTTTTCGGAGGCGAACATGCCTGACGAGCTGGAGATCATCTATCGCGACGAGCACTTTATTGCCATCAACAAGCCCTCGGGCCTGCTGGTGCACAGGTCGTTTCTCGATAAACACGAAACCCGTTTTGCCATGCAGATGCTGCGCGATCAGATAGGCCGGCATGTCTACCCGGTACACCGGCTCGATCGCCCGACATCCGGTGTGTTGCTGTTTGCCCTGAGTGCGGACGCGGCCCGCGACATGAACCAGGTGTTTATCGACGGGGCTATTCGCAAGCGCTATCTCGCCCTGGTGCGCGGCTTTGCCCCCGAGCACCGGCTGCTGGATCGGCCGCTCAAGGAGGAGCTCGATAAAATCGCCGACAAGTTCGCGCGCCAGGACAAGGCCCCGCAGGAGGCGGTGACCGAGTTTCGCCGCTTGCATACGGCCACCTTGGCGATCCCCCTCGGCAAGTACCCGACCATACGCTATTCGTTGGTGGAATGTTTTCCGAAAACCGGCCGCAAGCACCAGATCCGTCGTCACCTTAATTACCTGGCATACCCCATCATCAACGACGTTAATCACGGCGATAACACCCATAACCACTTTTTTGCCGAGCATTTCGGGGTAGGCCGCCTCATGCTGTTTGCAACCGGTCTGTCATTTGTGCATCCTTACAGCAAGCAAGAAATTACCATCAGGGCCGGTGTGGGCGAGCAAATGCTGGATATTTGCCGTCGCCTGGGCTGGCCCGACAACGAACAGGATTATCAATGATGGCTGAGGTATCGATTTTCTACGGCAGCGTATTCGGCGCGGCCGAGCGGCTGGCGGAGCGGGCGGAAGAAGCATTAAAGGCGGGCGGACACAAGGCAAAAATCGTTGACGATCCGAGCGTGGACGACGTGTTAAACGCCAAGGCCCTGCTGTTTATTTCCTCCACCACCGGGCAGGGGGATATCCCCGATAATCTGGTGCCGCTGATCATTTCGTTGGAAAGCCAATTTCCGATGTTGACGGGCAAGCCGTATGGGGTGATAGCCATGGGCGACAGCAGTTACGGGGACACCTTCTGCGGCGCCGGGCGCAAAATCGATGCGCTGCTCGGTGAGCTTCAGGCAAGCCCGGTTGTTGACAGGCTCGACGTTGACGCAATCGTCGATTACGACGCCGAAGTACCGGCCTTGCCCTGGCTTGAGCATTTCGGCGCGGCGCTGAAATAGCAAGCAGCGCAAAAGAAAAAAGGCACCTCGGGTGCCTTTTTTATGCCTTTTACCTAACCCCTGAGATTATATCTCTACCTTGAGCTTCAGCTTTTGCCCGGGTTGCAGGTACTTTGTTCCTTCCAGGGCGTTCCACTTCACGATATCGGTTATCTTGACGCTGAACTTGCTGGCGATGCGCGACAGGGAATCACCGCGGCGCACCTTATAGGTGATGGTTCTGTCCTTTGACGGCAGTTGAGCGGTCGGTTCCGCCGCCTGGTGGATCTCCAGCTTTTGACCCAGTTTCAACACCGCGTTCGGGCGCAGACGGTTCCACTTAACCAGCTGATTAACGGTGACATCGTACTCGCGGCTGATATCCCACAGGGTGTCGCCGGATTTTACCGTATGGCTGCGGATCTTGCCCGGCGCCTTAAGGTTGGCCGCAAGGCGCATCTGGCTTGACAGGTTCTGGTTGTCGAGCGCGCCGTCGCTGAGCGGCACCAGGAGCGCCTGGCCGATCCGAATAATATTGGAGTCCAACTTGTTCAGGGTTTTGATGGCGCCCGGCGTGGTGTCGTATTTCTGCGCGATAACCGACAGGGTGTCGCCCTTGCTTACCACATAACGCTGCCAGCGCAGGCGATCCTTGAGTTCGGTTTTCGCCAGCTTTTCCTTAAAGCCGTCGATCTTGTCGGCGGGCAGCAGCAGGCTGTGCGGGCCGTCGGGATCGGTGGCCCAGCGGTTGAACCCCGGGTTCAGGCGATACAGCTCGGAAATCGTGATGTCGGCCATTTCCGCCGCCATCGCCAGATCGATCTGGCTGCCGACCGGCACACTTTCAACCACCTGGGCGTTGACGATTTTCTGCCAGCTGACGTTGAATTCGTCGCTGCGTTTGAGCAAATCTGCCAGCGCCAGCAGTTTAGGCACATAAGCGGTGGTTTCGCGGGGCAGATCCAGCGACCAGAAATCCGTCGGCAGGTGCTTCTTGCGGTTTTTCTTGATCGCCTTGAGTACCCGCCCTTCGCCCGAGTTGTAGGCGGCAATGGCGTTGAGCCAGTCGCCCTCAAGGGTTTTGTGCAGGTAAGACAGGTAATCCAGCGCCGCGCGGGTAGATTGTACTATGTCGCGACGGCCGTCATACCACCAGTTCTGTTTCAGGTTGAAGCGCTCGCCGGTTTCCGGAACAAATTGCCAGATCCCCGAGGCGGCCTGCGGCGAGTAGCCGAACGGATCGAAGGCGCTTTCTACAATAGGTAACAGCGCCAGCTCTATCGGCATACCGCGTTTTTCAACTTCCTCTACGATGTAATAAAGGTAGGGGTTGGCGCGTTTGGCGATGCGGTCGAGATAGGCCTGATGGCGGGCATAATAGTTACGCTCGGCCACCACGGGGCGATTCTGCGGCACCTCGAACGACAGCTGGTAGCGGATCCGTTCCCAAACGTCATCGAAAACGGGAGGCGCATCTTCGGCCTCTTCCGCAACGTCTTCTTCAAGGGCATAAAAGGTCAGCGCGTCGGCGACATCTTCGGTGCTGGCCTGATTGACCAGCATGTCCTGTTCTTCAGGCACTTTGGGGGCGCTCATCTGGCAGCCGCTGAGGGCCAACGCGAGCGCGAGTGTTAAGGATACTTTATTCATAACCATGGTTTAACTTGGCAAAACTGTTCGCATACTACCGGAAATGTGATGATTAACCAACCGGGGCGGTGTCAAAACACATCCTTCCAGGCGCGCAGAGCGGCAAATATCCTCGCCGGTTCTTGGCTTGCGGGCGTCAGCTCAGGCGGAATATGCTCGGCCACGGGCGCACTGGCTGCTCGCAGAAACGGGTTGACCGCTTTTTCCGTGCCAAGCGTGCTCGGCAGGCTCGGCAGATGTTGCTCGCGCAATGCGTTGACCCGGGATCTGTACTCGGTGAGCGCCCGGTTTTGCGGTTCCACCGCCGCGGCGAATTTCAGGTTGGACTGGGTATATTCGTGGGTGCAATAGACACGACAGGTGTCGGGCAGTGAGCTCAGCTTCTGCAGCGATTGCCACATCTGCTCGGCGCTGCCCTCAAACAGGCGACCACAACCGGCGCTGAACAGGGTGTCGCCGCAAAAACACAAGGCGTCACTGATATAGCAGATATGATCCAGGGTGTGGCCCGGGGTTTCGATAATGCGAAACCGGGTGTCGAAAACGGTTAACTCATCACCCTCGCCAAGGGGGTGGGTGATCCCCTTAAACGGGCTGTGCTTCGGGCCGTACACCGGCACATCCGGGTAGGTTTGCCTGAGTTTTGCCACACCGTCGGTGTGATCCCAGTGGTGATGGGTGATCAGAATACCGGCCAGTGTTTCATTGCCCTGTGACAGACGTTCGAGTACGGGCCCCGCATCGCCGGGATCGACGACAAAAAGCGCGTTTTCTCCGGGTTTGTGCAGGCACCAGATATAATTATCATTAAATGCCTTGATCGGTTCTACTTGCACCATCATTGTTAGACCTATAAGGTTTTGTTTATCTTCAAGTATAACGAGGTTCCACGTTGAAACCAGCGTTAAGTTTCAGGGATGCCCCCAAACCGAAGGGATGGGAAGACTTTCCCCACGGCGATTACCTGCATGGTGAAATCGAGCGCAAAATGGCGCCCTG
>JBNKEN010000186.1:0-5731 GCA_050288805.1 Pseudoalteromonas sp. | reverse complement strand
TTGGCCATAATGTTGGTCGTTATATCCGGTGTGGCGGTCGGATCCGGCTCCAGGTCGCTCGGCCGAACCGGCGGTGGCACCGGCTCGGGCTTGGGCTGCAAGCGGATGATAGACCTTGGCTCGGTATCCGGCTGGGGTTGTATTATGGTCACCGTGATCGGGTCGTCTGTGATGGATCGAGTGTGCTCCGGTGAAGCAATCAGAAATTGCATAAAAGCGAAGGCGGCCAGTGTCATGGCTGCGCCGCCAAGGGTGCAGGCCAGCGGTTTGGTCATGTTTTGGGGCAGTGGAGTGGTCAGTTGCATAGCGTTTCCTTATTTGATGCGCTTGCTTCTGTAACGTCGGGGAAGGGGAAAAGGGGTGAACATTTTTAATTTTTTATTTTGCAAGTGATTTTGCGTCGCTACTTTTTGCTCATCACATTAAATTCCAGCATCACCGTTTGCCCCTCGACCGCGACGGGACGACCGTCGACCACCTTAGGGCGGTATTTCCAGCTGCGCACCGCGTCGAGGGCGGCCTGGTTGAAGATGTTTGCCGGGTTGGCGTCGACGACCCGCACGTTCGTCACCTTGCCGTTTGGCGAGATGGTAAATGACAGTTTGACCCAGCCGCCGATCCTTTGCTTTTTAGCGTCCTCGGGATACACCGGGTTGGCCCGTTCTAACGGCGTCGCGCTGCCGTCAGGCAGTCCTTGCCATTGAATCTCTGTGCCCGGCAGGTTCTCTAATGCCGGTGCAGGGAGCAGCTCGGTGCTGACGGCGGGAACCGGGGGAACTGGCCTGACGACGTTTTCGCTCCACTGACGCGGCGGTGAGGAAGGCGTGGGGGGGGGTGGCGGCGGCGCCCGTTTGATGGTGCCCGCTTCGGTGTCCTCGCGAGGCTTTTGAATTTCGATCAGGCTGTAGCCCGGCAGATCGATGCCGCGTACGGGCGGGGACGAGATCAGGTATTGCATCACGGCAAACATGGCAACCGTCATCAGCGCGGCGCCGATAAGGCAAAGCAGTCCTTTGCTGAAGGGATGGGGTTTGTAAAACCTTGGCAGCATAGTTGTTTCCCGTAAAACCTGGACAGCATATGACCTGGTGATTTTTGGCCGAGATTCTTTAATTATTGTTCTTTCGCGGCTACATACCAAGTTGCCGCTGTAATACAATGACCGCTGTTTGAGAGTTCGCAGGATTAACCATGCAGTTAAAAGACATCGACAAGGCCCGTTATCGCCGCCACCTGAATTTAGTGATCGCAGCCTGTATTGCCGCCCTGGCGGCGGGAAGCCTGGGCATAGCCCGAATTTTTATCGTCTTGTTTCCGAGCGACAGCGGTTCGCACTTCCACTGGAATCTGCTCGGGGTGGCGCTGAGTTGCTTCTTTATCGCCATGGTATTAAGGCGCATCCGCGACCACGACTTTATGTACGAGGTGGTGTATGTGTGGGAGCTGAAACAGGCCCTTAACCGGATCACCCGCAGGATGGCAAAGATTAAAAAGGCGGCGGCGGAAGGGAATACCGATGCCATGCTGGCACTGCAGTTCAGTTATGCGGGGTCGCGCCAGCTTTGGCAGCTGGACGACAATACCATCACCATGGAAGAGCTCGGCGTCTGGCAGGCCGAACTTGATGCGTTGGCAAGAAAATATAGCCTCAGCCTGAATGTCGAAAATTACGATCCGGCCTGTTTGAAGCAGTTTTAGGTCAGGTTCTGGTAGAACAGGGCGGCCCGTTTGCCGGTTTGTTTAACCCGATACATGGCCTGATCGGCGTATTTGATCAGGCTGTGCAGGTCGCTGCCGTCGAGCGGCGATATCGCAATGCCGATACTGGCGCCCACCTTTAAATCGACCGGGTTATCCCGACCGATCAGCAAGGGTGTAGAGAGTTCTCTTTGCAGTTTACTGGCGAGTGCGGCCAGGATATCCGGATCGGTATTTTTCACCGCCACCACAAATTCATCGCCGCCCCAGCGCGCGCAAATATCGTCTTTACGCAGGCAATGGCTGAGGCGTGCCGCGACGTGTTTCAGCATCTTATCGCCGGTGTCGTGACCGTAAATATCATTGATCGGCTTAAAGCCGTCGAGATCCAACAACATTACGGCCAGTTGTTTGTCGTGATGAAGCGCGTGCTGGATTTGTTTTTCCGCTCCCTGGCGATTCAAAATGCCGGTCAGTTGATCGTAGTTGGCCTTGATGTTGAGGCTTTCCAGCTCGGCCTTTTGTTCCGAGATGTCGTAGATGAAGATCTGCAGATAGGATTCGTCATCGCTGTCGCTGTGAGTCACGATGACATGAACCCAGCATTCCTGCTTTGAATTATTGTTGTGTAACTGGAACTCACCGCGGGCGATACCGTGTTCAAGCAGCGAATCGGTGACCGATTGCAGCATGATGTCCGGGGCGATAAACACCTCGTTGAGCATATGGCGGTAGTTGTCCTTGATGGCGATACCCAGCTTGTCGAACAGCTTTTGCGTACTTTCGTTGTAGAGCACCACTTCGCCGTTGGGACGGGCCAAAATCAGGCAAGAAGAAGAATGCTCGAACAGCAGCCGCAGCCTTTTTTCCAGTGTTTCTACTTCCAGACGCAGCGCCCGCTCCTGCTCGAACAGCATCTGGGTTTTATCCAGCAGCTGGTTTATTTTCCGTGTGGTGCTGCCGATTTCTCCGGCGTTGTGTCCGGGCGGCGGGCTGAGCCGATTTGCGTCGCCCGGAACTATGACCGCAAGCTGCCTGCTGAGATCGGAAAGGGGCTTGGTGATAATGAAGTAGGCAATCACCAAAAAGGTGACCAGGACGAACAGGGTGACCAGGATCAGCGACTGAGTATTGCCCTTGGCGATGGCGCGGGCATTTTGCTCTATGTATTCGAGGTTGGGAACCAGATAGACGTTACCGACCGTATCGGCCGAGAAAAAGGGGTGTTCCAGGCGATAGACATTGGCGTTGTCGCCGGAAAAGCGCTCGCTGGCGGCTAACGGGCCCTCGTTGCCGGTGATCTGCGCGGCCAGGATTAAATCGTTTTTCAACAGCCCGTTGATCACTTCCTGCGCCAGATCTTTGTCGTTCAGGTAAGCGGCGATCGACGCCGTGGTCGACACGGTGCGTTGCAACTGGTCGACGGCATTGAGCGAGTTGCTCGTTTCATGCCCGATGACGTAGCCGTAGTAGTAGCGGGTTGCTCCCATGCCTGCCAGCAGAGAAGTGATCAGGATAACGGCGGCAAGGCGCAGCAGTAAACTATGTTTAATGAGCAAGAGTGTAGATCACCTTCACTTTGTCGGTTACATCACTAAGCTTGACATAGCCGATGGCATTGTCAATTTCCGCCACGCGTTTAAGCACTTCCGTGCTGTCTTGCTGTTCCGGCGGAGCACCCAGACCACTGAAACGCAGGCGCGACCAATAGGCGTTAATCTGGTTGATGGAGCGCCCCGTAAGCAGCTCATAAAACTCTTCACGAAGCGCCGAATCTTCCGGCTGATCCAGCGGCAGGGCCGGTTGACCATCGGGAAAGGCGACCAGTTTGCCCATGTACAGGTCGATCAGCTGGCGATTACTCAGTGAGTTGGCCTGGTTGTTCTTATGTACTATCACAGCGATAGCTTCCTCTCCCCAGACGCGGGAATGAAAGGTGACAATGACCATCAAGATAAAAAGAGTTTTAAACCGCATCATCAGAACACCCAATTGACCGAGATGCCGAAGGTGTTGACATGGGCGGGTGCGAAATTGCCGCTACTGTTTAAGAACAGGTCGTTGGAATGTCCCCTGACCTCGGTGTGATTCCAATTGACCTTAAGGGCGGTATCTTTGCTCAGCTCATAGCGCCAGCCCAGTGACCAGGTGCTCTGGTTGCTGATAAAGTAGTTGAGGTTGCCGAGCGATACGCCGTGCAGTAACGCGAGAAACGGATCGTTGACCTTAGGTTCGCCAAGAGAGGATTCATTGCTTTGCGATCGGGCATAGCCGAGCAACAGCATGTTGTCACCGAAGCGATAGCCTAATTGGGCGTAGCCGTTTTTCAGGCTCGACAGCAGGCCCGAGTTAGAATCCAGATAGGCGAATTCAGTTTGCGCAAACCAGTCGCCGTCGTCATATCTAAGGCCAATCGTTGAATAATCAATGCGTTTGCCGCGCAGCCTTAGCTGAGCCGCAGCCTCTTTGGCGGCCGGCCAGAGTTCGGACGGTATGTCCGCCAGGGTATGACGCAGCACGGTAAGATCCTGAGGCTCTTCTCCCGCCTTGGCGCTGGTGTGGTTGGCTCTTAACAACCAGGCATCCTGCTCATACTCGAGGGTTGCACCGTATACGTCTTTCAGTTTCATGCGCCAGTCGAGGTTCTCGCTGACGACAAAGCCTTTCGATTGTCCGTAAAACAATTTTCCGCGCAACAGACCCGCGCCCAGCAGGGTACTGTAACTGACATCAACGCCGTCGAGGTTTTGATGCGGGATCATGCCGTAAAATTCCTGCGGCGCGTACTGCATCGGGTAGGCGTAGCCTATGTTGCGGTACTGGGTCATCATAAACAGATCCAGGCCGGTACGGCCCGCCCTGAATGTCAGCGCCGGAGTAGGCTGGTATTGAATGAATGCCAGTTGGGTCAGGGTATCGAGGTTTTGCTCAGGCCTGTCCTTGTAGATCATCTGCAGGGTGGCCTGCCACTTGTTGTTGAACGGGTGTTCATATTGCAGGCCGAGCAGCGACAGACTTTTAAGGTCGATGTCGCCTTCGTAGACGCCGTTGTCGTCGGCGATGCTGCTGCGAAAACCGAGTTTATCGGAATCCGACGTTGTTATGCCGACGGTGGCAAACCCGCTTATCTCACCGCCATAGGCATGGCCCGCGAGAAACAGAAGCAGCGTCATTGATTTCAATATGTTCATGATTTTCAGCATAGACGATTGACCACAACTCGGATGTAAATAACAACCCTACTTCACCGCCTGTGATTTTAAGGCACAAAAAAAGGAGCCAGTGTGTGGGCTCCTTTTCAACAACTGCTGGAATTATATACCGAGCTTTAACAAGATTTCAACGTATTTAAAACAGGGCCGAGGGATTTTTATTTTATCCTCTGTCATTGTCTTTACAATCAAGTTAACTCTTTGATTGCATTACTTATGCCGTCCAGGGTCAGGGGGAACATGCGGTTCTCCATCAATTGCTGAATCAGTTCAATGGACTGGTAATAGCGCCAATGCTCCTTCGGTTGCGGGTTCAGCCACACCGCCTTGTCGAAGTGCCCGGTAATGCGCTTAAGCCACACGCTGCCCGGTTCTTCGTTCCAGTGTTCCACGCTGCCGCCGGGGTAGGCGATTTCATAGGGGCCCATGGTGGCGTCGCCGACAAAAATCACCTTGTAGTCGCGTCCGAAGCGCTGAACCAGGCTGGCGGTGTCGATCACGTCCCGGTGACGACGCCGGTTGTCGCGCCACAGGGTTTCGTAGGGGCAGTTGTGGAAATAGAAGAATTCCAGGTGCTTGAACTCGCCGTGGGCGGCGCTGAACAGCTCCTCGCAAAGGTGAATGTAATCATCCATCGACCCGCCGATATCGAACAGCATCAACACCTTAACGGCATTGTGGCGCTCCGGCGCCATTTTGACGTCCAGCATGCCGCCCTGTTTGGCCGTGGCCCGTATCGTCTCGTTGAGATCCAGCTCGGAACCGGCGCCGCTGCGGGCAAATTTGCGCAGTTTTTTGAGCGCCAGCTTCATGGTGCGCGA
>JBNKEN010000185.1:0-3051 GCA_050288805.1 Pseudoalteromonas sp. | reverse complement strand
GTCTGCCGATCGCAACTGGGAAGATGTTTCCGACATGCCGCAGGCGGCGGTTGACGGCGGGTGTGAAGACATTGCCTCGCAGCTGGTTAACTTTGAGCAAAACCTCGAAGCCCGTTACCTGGGTACCGACGTAAACGGTATCGAAGTAGTAATGGGCGGCGGTCGTCGTCATTTCCTGCCAAAGGATGCGGCGTTTAACAGCAGCGATGCGGTTTCAAGCGTTGAAGGGGACCGTACCGATGGTCGTGACCTGACGGCCGAATGGAAACAGCATTACCCGAACGGCATGTACGTTATGGACCAAACCGGTTTCGACGCGATCCCTGCGGATGCGGAGCGGGTTTTCGGTTTGTTTAACGAATCACACATGCAATATGAAGCGGATCGCCAGAACGACATCGCCGGTGAGCCTTCTCTGTCTGAGATGACGGCCAAAGCCATCGAGGTCCTCGACAACAATGACAAGGGCTTTTTCCTTACAGTGGAATCCGGCCGTATCGATCACGGCCACCATGCTGGCAATGCCTATAACGCCCTGAGTGACACCGTTGAATTGTCGAAAGCGGTGCAAACTGCGCTGGAGAATACCAACCCCGAAGAAACCCTGATTTTGGTTACCGCCGACCACAGCCACGTATTTACCATTGCCGGTTACCCCAAACGCGGCAACCCGATTTTGGGCAAGGTTGTGACCGTAGGTAAGGATTCACCTACGTTGGCAGCAGACGGCATGCCGTATACCACGGTGGGCTATGCCAATGGTCTGGGTTTCCGTGATCTGGGTGATGAAACCGATGCGGAAGCGTCTTATAGCGAAGCGCCGTTGGCCGGACGTCAGGACATCGCGGGCGTAGATACCCAGGCACCTGGCTATCACCAGGAAGCGACTATCCCCATGGGCTCTGAAACCCATGCAGGTGAAGATATTTCGCTACATGCAACCGGTCCCGGTGCCCAATATGCACAGGGTGTAATTGAGCAGAGTGTGGTGTTTCACCTGATTAACCAAGCGCTCGACCTGACAAAAGAATAATGGTGATAACAATGAAAAAACTTGCACTTTTACCCCTGGCCGTGACCCTGGCCCTGACCGGATGTTCCGACAACGATGATAACTCGCCGAAGACCCTGTCTGTCGATATTCCGCTGGCCGTGGCAAGCGCCGAATGTATCAACGGTGGCGTCAGAACCGACAGCGGTGTTGATCTCAACAACAACAACAGCCTGGACGCGAATGAAATAACGCAATCAACGCTGAGCTGTAACCTGCCCGCGACTTCTTTGAATCAAGATCAGCTGGCATCGCTGAAAGCCAATGCCTGGTTCAAAGGCGGTGAGCAGAATGTGACTGATAACGGCCTTAACATGCAGCAGCAACAAACCCTGCGCGGTAAGGCTAAAAACGTGATCCTGTTTGTCGGTGACGGTATGGGGATTTCTACCGTGACCGCGGCGCGGATCCTGGCGGGTCAGATCCAGGGCCAGAGCGGTGAAGAATACCAGCTCAGCTTTGAAACCTTGCCCTATTCCGGTTTTTCGAAGACCTATAACGTCGATGCACAAACGCCTGACTCAGCCGGCACCATGACGGCCATGGCCAGCGGTGTGAAAACCGATATGGGCGTGATCGGCCTGGCGGAAGGC
This sequence comes from Pseudoalteromonas sp., assembly GCA_050288805.1. GTDB lineage: Bacteria > Pseudomonadota > Gammaproteobacteria > Enterobacterales > Alteromonadaceae > Pseudoalteromonas. The sequence continues at coordinate 1,407 of JBNKEN010000185.1, read as the reverse complement.
GTTTCGCGCGGTAACTGTTTGTCCGGCAAGGGCCAGGAACTGGTCACTGCATTGGAGCTGGCAGAGATCGCCGGTAAATCGACCGGTGTGGTGAGCACGGCGCGTATCACCCATGCGACGCCTGCGGCCAACTATGCAAAATCGGCAGACCGCAACTGGGAAGACGTTTCCGACATGCCGGCTGCTGAGGCGGCAAACTGTGAAGATATCGCTTCGCAACTGGTGAACTTCGAGCAGAACCTGGAAGCCCGTTTTGCAGGACTGAATGTGGACGGTATCGAGGTTGTTATGGGCGGCGGTCGCCGCCACTTCCTGCCTAAGGATGCGGCTTATAACTCCAGCGATGCCGTCAGCAGCGTGGAAGGGGATCGTACCGACGGTCGTGACCTGACGGCTGAATGGCAGGCCAAATATCCCAACGGTGCTTATGTGATGGATCAGGCCGGTTTCAACGCGGTGAATGCCGAGCAAACCGAGCGCCTGTTCGGCCTGTTCAACGAATCCCATATGCAGTATGAGGCCGATCGTGGTAACGACATTGCCGGCGAGCCGTCGCTGTCGGAAATGACCGCCAAGGCCATCGATATTCTCGACAACAACGCCAAGGGCTTTTTCCTGACCGTTGAAGCCGGCCGTATCGACCATGCGCACCATGCGGGCAACGCCTTCAATGCGCTGAGCGATACTGCCGAGCTGGCCAAGGCCGTGCAGGTAGCGATGAGCAAAACCAGTATGGAAGATACCCTGATTGTGGTAACCGCCGATCACAGCCACGTGTTCACCATCGCAGGCTACCCGAAACGCGGTAACCCGATCCTCGGTAAGGTCGTTAACGTGGGCAAAACGACCCCGGCCACGGCTGCGGACGGCATGCCGTATACAACCTTGGGTTATACCAACGGTGGCGGTTTCCGCGACCTCGGCGCCGAAACCGATGCGGAGCAGGGATACAACTATGCGCCGGTTACCGGTCGTGTCGACCTGAGTGATGTGAATACCCAGGCGCCAGGTTTCCATCAGGAAGCACTGGTACCTATGGGATCGGAAACCCATGCCGGTGAAGACGTAGGTATCTACGCTTCGGGTCCGGGTGCCCACCTGGTCAGCGGTACCAACGAACAGAGCTACATTTTCCACGTGATGGATTATGCGGCGGATCTGGTCGCCAATGCGGAAGCTGCACTGGCCAACTGATTGCGTGATTTCATCTAGTACCTATCTAAGCCCGCAGATGCGGGCTTATTTCATGGCGTACTGAACGTCGGCGCCTTAGCGCCACATTTTTGTAAAACTCAGGGTGTATAACCTGGTGTCAGTTTCACTCTTGCTAGAAGTATTATGAAAAAATTAATCCCATTATTAACTCTCTGCGCCGTATCGGTGCAGGGCCAGGAATGTAAACTGGAT
>JBNKEN010000184.1:0-6169 GCA_050288805.1 Pseudoalteromonas sp. | reverse complement strand
ATATGACCAATGAGCGCCTCGCCCGCGAGGGCAAAGCGCCGGTGGATATCAATGCCATTCCGCTGGATGACAGACCCAGTATCGAGCTCTTGCTGCGCGCCGAGACCACGGCGGTGTTCCAGCTCGAATCCCGCGGTATGAAAGACCTTATTCGCCGTCTTAAACCGGACTGTTTCGAAGATATGATAGCCCTGGTGGCCCTGTTCCGCCCGGGGCCGCTGCAATCGGGCATGGTAGACAACTTTATCGACCGTAAGCATGGCCGGGAAGAGATCTCCTACCCGGATGCGCAATACCAGCACGAAAGCCTGGCGCCGATACTGGAACCGACCTACGGCATCATCCTGTACCAGGAACAGGTTATGCAGATAGCCCAGGTGCTGGCGGGCTATACGCTCGGCGGCGCGGACATGCTGCGCCGTGCCATGGGTAAGAAAAAGCCGGAAGAAATGGCCAAACAGCGTTCGACGTTCGAAGACGGGGCCGTACAAAACGGCGTCGACGGCGAACTGGCGATGAAGATCTTCGATCTGGTAGAGAAATTCGCCGGTTACGGCTTCAACAAATCACACTCCGCCGCCTACGCCCTGGTGTCGTACCAGACGCTGTGGATGAAAACCCATTTCCCCGCCGAGTTTATGGCGGCGGTGATGTCGGCGGATATGGACAACACCGACAAAATCGTCACCCTGGTCGACGAATGCGAAAACATGAAACTGGCCCTGTTGCCGCCGGATGTCAACGCGGGGCTGTACAAGTTTACCGTTAACGAACAGGGTGAAATTGTGTACGGCATCGGCGCCATCAAGGGGGTCGGTGAAGGACCGGTGGAAGCGATCCTCGAGGCGCGCAAGCAGGGCGGTCCGTTCAAGGACCTGTTCGATTTCTGCGCCCGGGTCGACCTTAAGCGCCTCAACAAGCGGGTGATCGAGAAACTGATCATGGCCGGCGCCATGGACAAACTGGGGCCGGACCAAAATCAGGGCGGTCGCGCCATTTTGATGGCAAGCCTGCCGGATGCCATGAAGTCTGCGGAACAGCATCACAAGGCGGAGCAACTGGGACAGAGCGATCTGTTCGGCCTGCTTGCCACCGAACCGGAAGAAGTGGCCCAGGCCTTCGTGCGGGTGCCGTACTTTACCGATAACCAATGGCTCGACGGCGAAAAAGAAACGCTGGGGCTTTACCTGACCGGTCACCCGATAAACCAGTACCGCAAGGAACTGAGAAACTATACCTCGGGACGTTTGGTGGACATGGTGCCGACCGAGCGGGATGTGATGAGTACGGCGGCGGGTCTGGTGATCGGCGCCCGAACGCTTATCAACAAAAAGGGAAATCGCTGGGGTTTGCTCACTTTGGATGACAAAAGCGCCCGAATTGATGTACGCTTATTCCCTGAACAGTATGAAATTTACCAAGAATTGCTGCAAATCAACAATATCTTGGTAATATCCGGACAGGTCAGCTTTGATAACTTCTCCGGTGGCATTACAATGACCGCCCGGGACGTATGTACCATAGCCCAGGCACGTGAAAAACGAATCAAATCAATAAAAATGACCGTTAATATGCTGCAAATGGAGACTAATTTCTTCGAAACGCTGCATAAAGTGCTGGAACCTTACAAATTTGGTACTTGCCCCGTCAAGGTGGCTTATCAACGTCCGGACGCGACGGCGGAGCTGTCGCTTGGAACTGAATGGTGTGTGACGCCGGCGGATGACTTGCTGCATAAGTTATCGCTGCTGGCGGCGCAGGAAATAGAATTAGAATTTAATTAATTAGGTTGTTTAGAGCATGAGCCTCAATTATCTTGATTTTGAGCTTCCGATCGCGGAACTGGAAGCAAAAATTGAAGAATTACGTAATGTCAGCCGCGCTGGCGGTCTGGATCTGAGTCTGGAAGAAGAGATCAGCAAGCTGAAGGAAAAAAGCGTGGAAATGACACGCAAGATCTTCGACGAGCTGGGAGCCTGGCAGGTGTCTCAGTTGGCGCGTCACCCGCTGCGTCCTTATACCCGTGATTACATCCAACGTATCTTCACCGAATTCGACGAACTGGCGGGCGATCGCGCCTTTGCAAACGATCCGGCGATTCTCGGCGGTGTTGCTCGTCTTGACGGTGAACCCGTGATGGTGATCGGCCAGCAGAAGGGCCGCGACACGGCGGAAAAAATCAAACGCAACTTCGGGATGCCGAAGCCGGAGGGTTACCGTAAGGCCCTGCGCTTGATGGAAATGGCCGAACGTTTCAAAATGCCGGTGATCACCTTTATCGACACGCCGGGAGCCTACCCGGGTGTTGGCGCGGAAGAGCGCGGTCAAAGTGAAGCCATCGCCCGTAACCTGAAGGTGATGGCGGCGCTTAAGGTGCCGACCATCTGTACCGTGATCGGTGAAGGCGGTTCGGGCGGCGCCCTGGCTATCGGTGTCGGCGATCGCGTAAACATGCTGCAATACAGCACCTACTCGGTTATTTCACCGGAAGGTTGTGCCTCAATTCTGTGGAAGAGCGCAGAAAAGGCGCCGCTGGCGGCCGAAGCCATGGGTGTCAGCGCGAAGCGCGTTAAAGAGCTGGACCTTATCAACAATATCATCGAAGAACCGCTGGGCGGCGCCCATCGTAACTACGATGCCATGGCCAAGAGCCTGAAGGCGCAGCTTAAACGCGATCTGGCGGAGCTACGCGGCATGTCTCTCGACGAGATGCTGGACAAGCGCTACGAGCGCCTGATGTCCTTCGGCTACTGCTGATAAGAAAGAAGCCGCCATTGGCGGCTTTTTTGTGCCATGTCGGAATCATCCTCTCTCTACCCTGAATTCAGCCGTCGCCTCGCAGAACTGGCCGCAGGCACAGGTGCGTTCACCGTCGCCCTGAGCGGCGGCGTCGACTCGGTCGTGTTGCTGCATCTGGCTGCCCGTTATCGCGAGGAAAACCCTCAGGTGAATCTGGCGGCGGTGCATATCAATCATGGCCTGAGTCCCCATGCCGGTCAGTGGCAGGCCTTCTGTGAACAATTGTGCGAACGCTTTGCGGTGCCGTTTCAGGCCGTGCAGGTGAAGGTCGAACAAAAGGCCCGCACCAGTCTCGAATCGGCGGCACGGGATGCCCGCTATCGCGCCCTGGCCAAGGTGGTAGAGCCCGGATGCACCGTTTTACTCGGACAACACCGCTCCGATCAGGTCGAAACCTTTTTTTTGCGATTGAAACGCGGCGCCGGTTTAAAGGGCTTCAGCGCCATGGCGCCGGCCACGGTCAGTGAAGGCGGACTCAGGCTCCTGCGTCCGCTGCTTACGGTGTCGCGCGAAGAGATAGAGGCCTACGCCGAGGCTCATGACCTGAAGTACGTGGAAGACGAATCCAACAGCGACACCCGCTTTGACCGCAATTTTCTGCGTCATCGGGTGCTGCCGGAACTGAACGGCCGTTTTCGCGGCTTTGATGCCTGTGTTGCCCGCACCGTAGACTTGCTGAGTGAACAACAGCAATTGATCGATGAACTCAGTGAGGCGGACCTCGCCGGTGCACTAGGCGCCGACGGCGGTTTGCTGCTAACCATGCTGGCCAAGCTGTCGCCCGCCAGACGTGCCAATGTGCTGCGCTGCTGGCTGGAAAAAAACGCCGTCGCCATGCCGTCCAGGCGTCGTCTCGACGAGCTGCTGCGCTAGCTGATCGAGGCCAAAAACGATGCGCAAATCGATATTCCGCTCGGGGCCGTGAGCCTCAAGCGCCACGGCGGTGCGGCCTATCTGGTGAAACCGGAGCCGGTACCGCAGGCGAGGGTTATTGACGGAAATAAAAGGATTGAAATCGCGCCGGGACGTATCTTGTCTTGCAAGGAAGGGAAAGGGATCCGGGCGCCGTTGGCGGATGAGGTGGTGAGCGTCAGGTTCAATCTGCCGGGAACCCGGTTTCGCCCGCTCAACAAACCGGGCAGCAATTCCCTTAAGCATTGGTTTAAGGATGCCAAGGTGGCGCCCTGGCTGCGCCCGGGCGTAGCGCTGATTTTTTATAATGACACCCTGGTTCAGGTGGTGGGCTACTTCGTCAGTCATGATCACCGAAGTGAACAGGGTATTTGCTGGCAGGAAGAATAATATGTCGCGTCATGTGGGTTTTAACCTGGTAGCCAAGGCGCCGTTGGGCGCGTTGCTTACGGTTCTTACGCTGGTTGCCTTGCTGGCAACGCAGTATTTTTATGGTGAAGCCGTGGGGTACGGCCTGGCGGCCGGCGTCGGGTGCGCCTTGCTGCTGCTGGCATACTGGCTGGGAAAAGGCGGTGCTTATTTTATTTTGGCCCTGGCGGCGCCCTTGCTCTTGGTGGTGCTTACGCCCTTACCTAATTTTGTTGCGCTGGCCGAACTGATCGTCAGTTATTTCCTCGGCGCGTCCCTGCTGCTCTCGATTTATCATTTATTTTCCCGTCGTAAACGCGGCTGAGATTATTCGTCGCCCGCGCAATAGCGGTTACGCCCCTCGTTTTTCGCCCTATACAGGGCCCTGTCGGCCCGTTCAAACAGGCTGTCCAGGCTGTCTCGGCTGGTGGCCAGGGCAAAACCTATACTGGTGGTGACGCCGAGGGAACCCATCACCGCGTTGCTTGCCACCGAGTTCAATACCCGTTTGGCGATCACCTTGTTGGCGAGATAGTGATGGTCGTCGACGATGATCGCAAATTCGTCGCCGCCGAAGCGGTAAACCGAATCCGTGCCGCGAATGCTGGCCTGTAGGATGGCGGCAAACTCGGTCAGTACCTTGTCGCCTACCTTGTGCCCCTGGCTGTCGTTGACCTGCTTAAAATTGTCGAGGTCCAGCAGCATCAGGCTGAAATTACTGTGTTGCCGACGGCAACGTTCCAGCCTTTGCTCCAGCGTTTCGTTAAAGTCGCTGCGGTTGTTCAGACCGGTCAGCGCATCCTTGGTCGCCAGTTTCAGCACCCGGTTGTAGAGCAGGGCATTGCGCAGCGGATAGGCCAATACGCTGTGCAATCTGCACAGGGCCTCGCGTACCGAGGGTGTGAACGGATACTCCGAAAAGTAGATCAGCTGGCCCAGATGCTCGTTCTCGATTTCGATATCAAAGGAATGAGGCGTCGACTTGTTGACACTGCCGGCCATCTCAACAACCCCCAGGCTGGACTGAAATTGCAGCCCGCTAAACTTGAAGCGTTTAAGCGCGTATGCGGCGAAAATTTCGATCAGCCGGTTCAGCTCCAAGGTGGTTTGCAGCGTCTCAACAAGCTGATGAATGTCCGGTTTGCTGTCGACACGGTAATGTTCTGCCGAAAACGGTAAATAGTCACCCCTTGCGGCGATACGTTGCGTCAAAATATGAACGTTTTCCAATCTTTTCTCCCCCCCAGGAGTCATGCTTATTTATTAGCTAGCCAGAACCATGCCAAAACTTCAAACTAGATTAAAAACAGTTGCTTGCTATAGTTATTCGAGGGCGTTTTTTCGGCCGTCAAATTCCGGACGGCAATAATGGGGAAGATAATTGCAGCATAACTTCATAACGGCACTGGGCCTGTTGCTGGCGGCGGTGATGTTTGTCTGGTCGTTCAAGCGGCTGGGACTGCCGCCTATTTTGGCGTACCTGGCAACCGGTCTATTGGCCGGACCTTTCGGCATCGGCTGGATGGCGGACAGCGAGGAAATCCGCCTGGTGGCGGAGCTGGGGATCGTATTTTTGCTGTTCAGCCTCGGCCTTGAGTTTTCCCTGCCGCGCCTGATGGCCATGCGGCAGATAGTGTTCGGCCTCGGAACCGGGCAGGTGATCTTGACCATACTGGTTATCATGTTGATCCTCATTCTGTACCGTGTTTCGTTGCTCAGTGCCTTTACCATCGCCAGTTTGTTGGCGCTTTCCTCAACCGCCGTGGTGGTGAAAACCCTGAAGGAATCGGGGCAATTGCAAAAACGCCGGGGGCAACTGGCAATCGGCGTTTTACTGTTCCAGGATCTGGCGGTGGTCCCCTTGCTGATAGCGCTTCCGCTGATCGCCGATAATGCAGAAAACGGTCTGTGGCTTGCGCTGGTGTGGGCATTTTTCAAGGGGGCGGTGGTATGCACCCTGTTGTGGGCGGTGGGCAAATGGGTGTTGCCCAAACTGTTCAACGAGGTGGCGCAGGCCCGAACCGAAGAGCTGTTCGTCCTGACAACCCTG
>JBNKEN010000183.1:0-5229 GCA_050288805.1 Pseudoalteromonas sp. | reverse complement strand
CAGGGTATTTTCGGTGATTTCCAGGCGCAACTGGTCGACCGAAACGTTGTGGGTTTGCAGGATCAGCTGCAGCCGCTCTGTCAGGTTAGATTTCAGTATATGCATCGGCGACAGGTTCAACGACACATAGAATTGCCGGTTTTGCTGCAACCAGGGACTCAATTCGGAGAGTGCACGGTGCAGCGCCTGCTCGGTAATTGCATCGATCAGCCCTATTTCTTCGGCAACGGGGATAAATTCGGCCGGTGAAATAAAGCGGTTTTCGTGTTCCCAGCGCAGTAAAAGTTCGACCCCGACCATAGATTGCAACTGGTTGTTGACTATGGGTTGGTAGTAGTTTTGCAGCTGCTCGCCGCGGAATGCCTCCTGCAACGCGTTTTCCAGCAACAGCTTTTGCGTGATCCGGTTGTTCATCTGCTCGGTAAAGAACTTAAATCCGTTGCGACCGGCCTGTTTGGCGTGGATCATCGCCATGTCGGCGTTACGGATCAGGTCTTCAGCGTTGTCGGCGTCAAACGGGGACATGGCGACGCCGATACTGGCAGAGATATTGATATTGTATTGGGCTATTTCGATAGGTTGCGCCAGCTCCCGGGTCAACTTGGTGACAAATTCCCTCAAGGTTGCGGGTGACTCAACTTTTTCTATCAACAACAGAAATTCGTCGCCGCTTTGGCGGCCCAGCACACTGTTGTCGTCGAGATGCTGCTCTATACGACGGCAGATATTACACAGCACCTGATCGCCCACCGCATGGCCGAACGAGTCGTTGACGGGCTTGAATTTATCGAGGTCGATAAACAGCAGGGCGGCCAGTGCATGGTGTTTTTGTGCCCGTACCAGGGCCTGCTCTATGTTTTTGCGGATCAGGGTGCGGTTAGGCAATCGGGTCAGCGGATCGTAGTTGGCCAGGAATCGCAGTTCGCTTTCGGCCCGTTTTTGTTCGCTGAGATCCGAAATAACGATAACGTAGTAGCTTATTTCGTCATTTGTTTCGCTGGTACCTTCACGCGCTGCCGCCGTGATGCTGACATGTACCGGATGAGCACCGTCATAACGCGTTACTAGCGTATCGTCGCCCCGCCAGTGTTGGCCTGCCTTCAACCCGGCCAGCAGCTCCATATATTGAGTGTATTTCTTTTTACCCAACGCCTTCAAGAAGGCGTAAATACCCAGTTCGTGTAATTTGCCCTTCTCATTGCCGTGAAACGCCTCGAGGAAACTCTGGTTGGTGGAAAACAGCCGGCGATTTTCATCAAGGATCAGCAGCCAGTCATTGATTTGGCCGACGGCCTCACCGAGCACCCTGGCCTGCTGGGTCAGGGCCTGATTATCGGTAATATTGGTATAAATACCAGATACCTGCGGTGGTGCATCTTTATCTTCGTTGTCGATGAATTTGCCGATGTCGTGGTACCACAACCATTGTCCTGCGGCGTGGCGCAAGCGGAAGGTTGCTTCCCAGTGTTCCTGTTCGCGGCCACGCAAAAATGCGCGCCAGCGCGGAGCGATGCGTTTAATGTCTTGCGGATGCATCAGGGAAAAGAAGTCGCGTTCGGCGATCCAATCCGCTGATCCCGTGTATCCCAACTCCGATTTCAGGCGTGGTTGCAGCGTTTGGTGCTGTTCCGCGTCGAAATGCCAGATGCCGCTGTGGGTGCTGGAAAGGGCCAGCTGAGTCTGCTGCTGGCTGTGCATCATATCATCATGGGCACGTTGCAGCGCCTTACGCTGTTTGGTGTGCCAGAGATACCAGAACAGCAGCAGTAAAATGACCGTAATGCCGTAGAGAGAAAAGGCGAACGGAGAACGCCAGGGCGGATAGGCGACATTGAGGTTCAGCCTGGCAGGCTGGGTATAATTGCCTCGCTCGGCATCGTAGGCCGATATGCTCAGGGTGTAGTCGCCGGGCAGCAGTTTGGCGAAAAACACCTTTTTGCTGATATGACGCTGATGCATGAAGGGACTCGGCCCTTCCAGATTGACCCGGTAGTGCATGTTGGTCGAATTGACGAGATCGAAGCTGGCAAATTTCACTTCCAGGCCGACATCATCGTAGTTCAGCTTTAGCTCCTGCTGGTCATATTTATTCGGGTAGTAATGCAGCTCCCGCGACAGCAGCGAGATGTCGGTAAATTGTGGTGCCTTGGGTGGCTGGCTCAGCATAGAGGGGAGAAAGGCTTCCGGGGTAAACAGGGTCAGCCCCTTCACCGAACCATAGGCCATGCGTCCGTCTCTCAATGTCAGGTTGGCGTAGGAGTTGAATTCGTTGGCCTGCAGACCGTCCTCGACGGAAAACTGCCTCAGTTGCAGGTTATTCAGTTGCAGCCGGTAGAGCCCGTTATGTGAGCTGAACCACAGATTTCCGAGCGGATCCAGCATGGGGCCGTATACGGTATGGGTGAGCAAGCCCTTGGTTTGATCGATACGATAACGTTCTTCGTAGGTTGAGCCGTCTATCCCCACCAGTCCTTCACCGTTTACCGTCAGCCACAGGGTATTGGCGTGGTCGAGCACCCAGTTTTCAACGAAGTCATAACCTTGTTGGTTGTAGTGCTTAACCTTGTAGATCAGGGTAAGAACCTGCGTCTGTTCATTATAGCGATAAAGATGTCCCGAGGTGGTGATCAATAATTCATCCGGGTGATCCGGTAACGGACGCAGGAAGCGGAAGGTCAGCTTAGGGTCGAGTTTGTCTTTAAGCCCGCGAATGGGCCGAATGCTCCCTTTTTGCGCGTCGTAAAAATAAAACTCATTGAGGGTGAAAAATGCCAGGTGTTGCGCGTCTAAAGCGATAAAGCCGCCGTTGATATCGGACTGAAGAACGGCCAATGCGTCCTCATCGGCCGGAAGCGGGAGCAGCTCTCCCTTGTCACCGTCAAACAGCCGCAGACCGCTTCCCGTAAACAGCCACATTCTTTGTGCGTATCCGCCGCTGTCGGCAGAAAAAATAGTATAAATGCTTTGCTCACCGGTTATCGCCTTAAGGTCGGGATTAACCAGGTACGCGGTTTGCGTGCCGGATTTGAGATCCACCCGGTTGAGCCCGTTTTCCGTTCCGATCCACATAGTATCGTCGTCGGTTTGGAAGAACGACCAGATCAGGTCGCCGCCCGGATGAATGCTCGTTTTGGCTTGTATATTAGTGAACAGCATGGCGTCCGGTGACCAGGTAAACACCCCTTGTCCGCGGGAGGCAAGCCATAACCGCCCGGTGCGATCGGGAAATATATCAAGGATGGTGTTGTCATTAATAGAAAACCTGGATTCGCTGAAGCGCAGCAGTCGGGTCAGTTCGTTGGTCCGGGTTTTGTAAAGAAACAGCCCTTGTTCCGTCGCCAGGAAGGCCTGGTTTTTGAAAAACACCAGATCCCAAATGTTGAGGCGAGCAATGAGTTCGCGGCCCGTGTCATTAAGCGGTTCCATATGTTGATCGAGCCGCAGTTGGTAAAGTCCGGCAACGGTACCGACCAACAAGCCGTTAAAGTCGTCGTAATGGAGGTATTTTACGTTTCGATCTTCGGGGGTTTTACTTGCTTGGGGAAGGTAGGAGACTATGCTTTCCCGGCCGTTAATCAGATCCAGACGATAGAGGCCATCGGATGCGCCGATATACAGTTGAGAACCGACTACCTCCAGGGCGCGAATAATTTCTTCTTCCTGCTCCAGGGTAAAACGCTTGGTCAGCGTTCCCGATGTAGGCTCCAGGCTGTAAACCGATTGGTCGATGCCAAGCCAAAGCGTGCCTTTTTGGTCTTCTTTAATGACATAGACCGTGTCGATGTCATCGTCGTTGGCGTCCATGTGACCATCAAGCAGCTGGGCTGTCGTCAGGGTCCGCGGGTCAATGCGGTAAAGGCCGTGCACCTCGGTCGAGACCAGCAGATCGCCGTTGTGCTGCTTATAGAGGGTGACGATATTATTATCTTGCAGCCTGGGGTCCGAATAGAGGCTGAAATCGGAACCGTCAAAGCGGTTGAGTCCTCTCCCCGTGGCGACCCAAATAAAACCTAAATCATCCTGTACTGTTTTTTTGACGTCCCCTTGGCTTAATCCTTCATTAGGGGAAAATCGTTGCAGCTGATAGGCGTAGTTTTGGGCATTGCCCTTGGGAGAAAACAACCAACAAGGCAATAAACACACAAACAGCCAAACATAGAATGTTTTTTGCACTAACTTTAGCCTCTGCCTACCGAATGATTCGAACTATATGTTAATTTTGTTAAAACAATAGCATAAAGCGGTTGTATCTCGCTATCACAGAATATGCTTTGTAACGCAATTTGTACCCTTTGTTACGCTTGGTTGCGCAAGGCCAACGGGCTGTTATTTTCACCCGGCCATTTTTTTCATTGCGATGAATGAGTTGGTCGAGAGAGCTAGTCGAAAATCGAGTATTTGGCAGTACGCCAGGCCGTGATATGCAACGTGACACCTGCGTTTAGTGACCTGTTAGTGCGCTTTTCCTGATTAAAGGGGAGGTTATTTTTTTTCGTGCAAAAAAACATCGAAAAAAGTTAATCTAGTTGATAATTGTTATTGTTTAGATTAATATGTTTCACAGTTAATTAAATGAGCGTGGTTTTCTTCGTGTATATTTGCATTTGTCACGGTGTAACGGATAAAAAGATTGAGCAGGCCATAGAGCAGGGCGCTACCAGCATGCGAGACCTGAGCAAAGAACTGAAGGTCGGCAGCCAATGTGGCAAATGCACCAACTGTACCAAGAAGATCCTCAATAATAAGTTACTTCAGATTGCCGAACCGGGCGCCCAAGTTGCCTGAAAAAAAAGCAGCCAAATGGCTGCTTTTTTACATTTGTGATTGGAGGTAGTTTTCCAGGCCGGTTAGCTTGATGAGCTGCTGCTGGGTTTCGAGCCAGTCGATTTGCTCCTCCTGTTCGTGCTGAATTTTCTCCAACGCTTCACGGCTGATGTAGTCTTGCTTCGTTTCACACAGGGTAACCGCATCAACCAGATCAGCAAGGGTGTCTTGTTCAAACGCCAGGTTCGCGGCGATCATTTCCTCGCAGTCTTCGCCGATACGCAGGCGACCCAGGTGTTGAAGGTTGGGTAAGCCTTGTAAAAACAAGATTCGTTCTATCAGGCGATCGGCATTTTTCATTTTCTGAATCGATACCTTGTAATCGGCCTTATCCAGTTTACTGAAGCCAAAATCCTTGAACATTCGGGCGTGCAGAAAGTACTGGTTGATACCTACCAGCTCGTT
>JBNKEN010000182.1:0-3050 GCA_050288805.1 Pseudoalteromonas sp. | reverse complement strand
GAATTCAGGACGTTTTTCGACGGTAAATTGACCGCCTACGGGCTCGTGCAGGACTGGAAAGGGCATGTGGTGCGAAGGTTTAAGGTCGATATGCTGGCCCATTGGTCGGGCAATATCGGTATTCTTGAAGAGACCTTTTATTTCGACGACGGTGAAATTCAGCACCGGCGCTGGGAGCTTGAAACCGACGGGCTGCGGGTAAGGGGGCGGGCCGACGATGTAGAGGGGGAAGCGGCAGGCCGCGTCAGTGGAAACGCGTTTTATTGGCGTTATTCCCTGAATATTCCATTCAACGGGGATACCATGACGGTGACCTTAGACGACTGGATGTTTCTTGTCACCGAATCGAGGTTGATAAACCTGAGTTCTCTTGTTAAGTTGGGCCTTGAGGTAGGAAACGTCGTTCTGATCATCGAGAAGGATATGTAGCGGAAAAGGGTGTTTCTATTCTCGGGAAAGAACCGGCCGGCGGTCGAAATTTAGTGAAAAAATAGCGATTAGCTGTTGCCAAGTTTTGTAAAATGCATAAATATAGGTTTGCTAAGGCAAAATAATAACGAATAGGAATCTCATAATGAACAAAGCTCAATTAGTCGAAAAAATCGCCAATGATGCAGAAATCTCTAAAGCAGCTGCTGCACGTGCTTTGGATGCATTCACCGGTGCTGTGACTAGCTCTTTGAAGGAAGGCAACTCTGTAGCTCTGGTTGGTTTCGGTACTTTCTCTGTGAAAGAACGTGCTGCTCGCACTGGTCGTAACCCTCAGACAGGTCAAGAAATTCAAATCGCTGCAGCTAACATCCCTAGCTTCAAAGCGGGTAAAGGCCTGAAAGACCAAGTAAACCCATAAGGTTTATTGTCAAATTCATAAATAAAGGGGCTTCAGCCCCTTTATTTTTATCCTTTCAATGCTTTATCCCCTCGGCCTATCCCCACGGCCCCCGAACGTACAACCTCAATCAGGTCCGTCTCATGGCGCAAGGTATCCAGGAATGATTCCAGTTTTTCGGTGCTGGAAACCAGTTGCAGGGTATAGCTGATGCGGCCCATGTCGAGAATAGCTCCGCCAAACACATCGACGATACGGGTGACGGCGGCGCGGGTGCTTTCGTCCTGAGCGATGACCTTGACCAGCAACAGCTCACGCTCGATATGTCCAATTTCGGTGAGATCCATGATTTTCAGCACATCAACCAGTTTATTGACCTGTTTGGTGATCTGCTCAAGGATGCGATCGTCTCCCTTGGTGGTGATGGTAATGCGTGATAAGGACTCATCGTCGGTGGTGCCGACGGTCAGGCTGTCGATGTTGTAAGCGCGCTGGGAAAACAGGCCGACAATGCGTGATAAGGCGCCCGGTTCGTTTTCAAGTAGGATGGATAATATTCTGCGCATTATGCTTTTACTCCTTTGCGTAGCCACATGTCGTCAACGGCCCCTTGTTTAATTTGCATCGGGTAGACGTGTTCACTTTCGTCTACGCGGATATCGAGAAACACCAAACGATCGGTGATTGAAAAGGCTTTGTCGATGGCCGCTTCCAGCTGTTCCGGGTGGTCGACGCGGATCCCGACATGGCCGTAGCTTTCGGCCAGTTTAACGAAGTCGGGCAGCGACTCCATGTAAGACGAGGAGTGGCGTCCGGCATACATCATGTCCTGCCACTGGCGAACCATGCCGAGGGAGCGGTTGTTAAGGGAGATAATTTTCACCGCCAGGCCATACTGCAGGCAGGTTGAAAGCTCCTGAATATTCATCTGGATTGAGCCGTCACCGGTGATACAAACCGATTCCTTGTCGGGAAACGCAAGCTTGACGCCCATCGCGGCGGGCAAGCCAAAGCCCATGGTGCCGAGACCGCCGGAATTGATCCACTGGCGCGGTTTTTTAAACGGGTAATATTGCGCCGCAAACATCTGGTGTTGCCCGACATCCGAGCTGATATAGGCGTCGCCCTGTGTTGCACGATAAACCGCCTGGATCACCGACTGAGGCTTGATTTTCTCGCCGCACGGGTTGTAGCTCAGGCAGCGCTGTTCGCGCCATGCATGGATCTGGCGCCACCAGTCTTCCTGGGCGCTGCGGTCGATGGCGATGTCGCTTTTGTCGATGGCGTCCTGCAGCTGGCCGAGAACGGTTTGCAGGCAGCCTACCACGGGAATGTGAGCCTGTATGGTCTTGGAAATGGAGGTCGGATCCACATCAACATGCACTATGGTTGCGTTAGGGCAGAACTTTTTAACATTATTGGTGACCCGATCATCAAAACGCGCGCCGAGCGCGAGTATCACATCGGCGTGCGCCATGGCGCGGTTGGCTTCTAGTGTGCCGTGCATGCCGAGCATACCGAGGAAATTCGGGTGGGTGCCGCTGATCCCTCCGAGCCCCATCAGGGTGTTGGTAATGGGGGCGTTAAGGGACTCCACCAGGTGGGTCAGTTGCTCCGATGTATCGGAAAGTACGATGCCGCCGCCGGAGTAGATCACCAGCTTTTTAGCGTTCATGATGGTCGATACGGCCTTGCGGATTTGTTTCGGGTGACCGCGGCGATTTGGGTTGTAGGTGCGGATTTTGATCTCATCCGGAAAACGAAAATCGAACTTGATGTCGGGATTCAAAATATCCTTGGGCAGTTCTACCACCACCGGGCCGGGACGTCCGCTTTTAGCGATGAAGAATGCCTTGGCGAGTACGGCGGGAATGTCTTCGGCGCGTCTGCAGTTGAAGCTGTGTTTTACTATCGGGCGTGAACAGCCGACGATATCGGTTTCCTGAAACGCATCGTCACCGATAAGCGTTGACGGTACCTGGCCTGACAGTACCACCATGGGGATCGAGTCCATATAGGCGGTGGCGATACCCGTGATGCAGTTGGTGGCGCCCGGGCCCGAGGTTGCCAGCACCACGCCGACGTCGCCGGTTGCTCTGGCATACCCGTCGGCCATGTGTGTCGCAGCCTGCTCGTGGCGCACCAGTATATGTTGCACATCTTCCTGACGGAACAAGGCATCGTAGACGTGCAGCAAGGCACCGCCCGGATAGCCATAGAT
>JBNKEN010000181.1:0-2960 GCA_050288805.1 Pseudoalteromonas sp. | reverse complement strand
GCCATGTCCGGTGAGGTGATCCGTCACTGGGATGAGCTGATGACGGCCAAACCTGGTACAGGCGGCACCGGCGGTTCCGGTACTGCATTCCAGGCGACCGGCCCGGGCGGTAACGCGAAAAGCGGCCAATACTACTTCGGTACCGATTACGGCTACCTGGACGTAGAAGAATCAAACGGCGTTTGTTCAATGAACAACACCAACGTGCGCACCGTCGACATGGCCAACAGCACCCGTCGCGGCAACCTGTACTCGTTCACCTGCCCTGAAAACACCTACAAAGCAGTGAACGGCGCCTACTCGCCGCTGAACGATGCCCACTACTTCGGTGGTGTTATCTTCAACATGTACAGCGACTGGTACAACACGGCTCCACTGAGCTTCCAGCTTGAGATGCGCGTACACTACGGCCGTAACTACGAAAACGCATTCTGGGACGGCAAGGCAATGTCATTCGGTGACGGCGCAAGCTACTTCTACCCGCTGGTCAGCCTGGACGTATCTGCCCACGAAGTCAGCCACGGTGTAACCGAGCAGAACTCGGGCCTGGAATACAGCGCCCAGTCTGGCGGCATCAACGAAGCCTTCTCTGACATGGCCGGTGAAGCGGCCGAGTTCTACATGCGCGGCAGCAACGACTGGATGGTCGGCTACGACATCTTCAAGGGCAACGGCGCGCTGCGTTACATGGACGACCCGACAAAAGACGGTAAGTCTATCGGTCACGCCAGCA
The DNA here is from genome assembly GCA_050288805.1 of Pseudoalteromonas sp. GTDB lineage: Bacteria > Pseudomonadota > Gammaproteobacteria > Enterobacterales > Alteromonadaceae > Pseudoalteromonas. The sequence goes on along the minus strand of JBNKEN010000181.1, from coordinate 2,227 downwards.
ACTACACCGCAGGTATGGACGTACACTACTCTTCGGGCGTGTACAACAAGGCCTTCTACCTGCTGGCTAAGAAACAAGGTTGGGACACCCACAAGGCGTTCGACGTCTTCATGCTGGCCAACCAAATGTACTGGAACCCGACGTCTGACTACAACAACGCCGCTTGTGGTGTTGAAAGCGCAGCTGGCGATTACGGCTACAGCGTTTCTGACGTAACCGCTGCATTCTCTGCGGTAGGCGTAAGCTGTCAGTAAGACACCCGAATAAACGGGCCAAGGCCCGTGCAGAACAAACCGGCTCTTAGAGCCGGTTTTTTCGTCCGTTGACCCGCTGTACCGCGGCCAGGAAACAGGGTAAGGTCGAAGCCAGAGACAAAAGGAATAAAACGGGAACACTATGTCATCTTCGACCCTGACCCTTGCACAATACGTCCGGCGCAGAAACGGCGTTCCCCTCGGTGCAACCGGTTCGCTGCGCGGCATGTTGCAGCGCTCCCTCGGCGCCTCCTCCTTCGCCGGATTCTGGCATTATTGGAACCCGATCTGGGGCTACTACCTGGCGCGCCTGGTGTATCGTCCCGTAAGACGCTATTTTCCCGCCTCGCTTGCCACCGTTGTCACCTTTTCCGTCAGCGGCGCCCTGCACGATCTGGCCATTTTTATCGCCGGTGGGAGTTACTCTCTGTTGTTTACCTCCTGGTTTACCCTGATGAGCCTTTGGTTGCTGATCTCGCAAAGCCTGCGCCTGGATTACGGCCACCTCAGCTGGCCGTTGCGTGCCCTTAGCAATCTGTTGCCGGTAACGCTTTGCCTGATGCTGGTCAAGGTGAGCCCCTTAGCGGCCTATCTTACTGTAGGCTGACACCCGCAAACCGTCGGGGCAACCACAGTTCCCTCTGTACCCGATTAAATTCCCTTGATTTTTTTGTGGTTTTCCCTGCTGTAAATTTGAGATACGCTCAAATCTTATTGGTTTATATTAAATAAAGTGCCCCGGCAAAAATGCGAGTTATTGGGAATGCAAATTCCGTCCGCCAGCTGGCCCGACACTAGCCGATACCAACGCCAATTAACCGGGCCTGACTTAAAAAACCAGACATCGAAATCGATTTAAACTGACCGATAATTAATGAAAAAATTACTGTCTCTCTATCACGAAATACAGGACACCATGAATAACCGTAACGTTTTGTCGTTATTCGTTAAGGTGCTGAGCATCATATTGGTCATTGAAGGCGCCATCATGGTTGCCTTAAAGGCACACCCTTTTTCTTTAAATACCTGGCAGGAAGCCTTACTTGACGTTGTTCTGCTCGCCGTTTTTTCCACCCCCTTAGTGTATGTTCTGGGTATTCGCCCCTATGTAAAGCGCACCGAAGCGGCCATCAGGGCAGAGGAAGAAAGCACATCCCAACTGCTCGCGGCGAACCGCAACCTGGAATTTCAAAAACACACCCTTGATCAGCATGCCATCGTCAGTATTGCGGACATTGAGGGAAGGATCATTTATATCAACGACAAATTCGTCGAGATAAGCGGCTATTCAGAACAGGAACTGATCGGTGAGACCCATCGGATACTGAATTCCGGTCATCATCCGAAAACCTTCTTTGCCCAGATGCGGGAGATTATTGACAAGGGGCAAACGTGGAACGGTGAGATTAAACACAAATCAAAAGGCGGCCACTATTATTGGGTCAACGCGACGGTTGTTCCCTTCCTCGATGAAGACGCCAGGCCGTTCCAGTTTATTGCGGTGCAGACGGATATCACCACGCAAAAGACCATGGAAGAAGCCTTAAAACAGGCGCAAAGTGTGGCGCGCATGGGCAGCTGGTTTCTGGAAATCCCCACAGGACATCTCAGTTGGTCTGATGAGATATTCACTATTTTTGGGATTGATCGCGACAGGTTCAGCGCCAGCCTGGAGGGCTTTTTCGGCACCATTCATCCCGACGACCTGGATTATGTGAAAATGCAGTATGAACGCTCGCTCGGCGGCGAAAGTCCTTACGATATCGAACACCGCATTATTCGCCAGGACACCGGGGAAGTTCGCTGGGTTCATGAGATATGCATTCATCAATATGATGCATCCGGCGCGGTGATCCGTTCCGACGGAACGGTTCAGGACATCACCGAGCGTAAAGAGGCGCAGGAAAAAATTCAACATCTTGCCATGACGGATCAACTTACCGGGCTCGCCAACCGTACCCAGTTTTACGATC
>JBNKEN010000180.1:0-4732 GCA_050288805.1 Pseudoalteromonas sp. | reverse complement strand
GGTGATCTGCACCATGACCGCCCTGGTGATCGTGGTCACCGGGCAATACGAACGCGGCCCGGAACTGGACGGGGTGATCCTGACCTCGAGCGCGTTTGCCAGCGTGATCGACTGGTTCCCCTACCTGCTCAGCCTGGCGGTGCTGCTGTTCGCCATCTCCACCATGATTTCCTGGGCCTACTACTGCAGTAGCGCCTGGGGCTACCTTGTTGGCGACGGCAAAAAACGTGATCTCGCCTACAAGCTGGTGTTCTGCCTTTTCACCGTGATAGGCGCGGCGAGCACCCTGAACTCGGTAATAGCCCTCTCCGATGCCATGTTCTTCTCGATGGCGATCGCCAACATCATCGGCCTCTACCTGCTCGCCCCCGGCATTCGCCGCGATTTACGGCAATACCAGCAGAGTTACGTCAGGCGTTCGTAAAGGCCCGAGGCGCGCGACACGGTCTGCGACATCGCCCGCAGCAACACCTTGCCGTCGGCCACCAGCTCGAAGTGTTCCTTGGCCCGGGTGATCCCCGTATACACCAGCTGGCGGTTGATGCCCGCCCCGGCGCGGTAGAGCGGCGGCAATATCATCGCCGTATGGGGGAATTCCGAGCCCTGGGATTTATGGATCGTCATCACGTACACCTTGTCGTGCGCCGGTAAGCGGGCCGGGAAAAACGCCCGCTGTTCGCCCTTTTCGTCGACAAACACCGCCTTCAGCTCGCCGTCGGCATCACGCATCACGATGCCGATGTCGCCGTTGAAAAGCTTAAGCTGATAGTCGTTCTGGCTGATCATCAGCGGCATGCCCGGGTAATAGCGCCCCTGGATACGAATAAGCCCGCGCCGCATCAGGGCATGTTCAATGCGCTGATTCAGCTCGGCGACCCCATAGGGGCCTTCGCGCACCGCCGCCAGCAGCTGGTACTGCATAAACGCCCGATGCACGGCTGCGGCCTCCGCGCCGTCGCTAAGAAGTTTCAAATACCCGCGGTAATGATCCGCGGCGCGCTCGATAAGTCCCTGGTAGTTGTGCTGATCGAGGCCGTAAAACGACAGATCCGCATGGCCCGCCCGCTGCACCTTGCCGAGCGCCTCGGCGTCGCCGGTGTTGACGGCCCGGGCCAGTTGCCCGATGCCGCTCGATTCGTCGAAGCGATAGCTGTGCTGCAAATACGCCATGCAATCAGCCAGCGCAAAATCCGACGGACGGCCTTGCAACGGCGGCACGAAGCCGCACAAACGGCTCAGGCTGTCGGCCCGGGCTTCGCTGTACGGCGGCGTTTCGCCGAGTGTCAGTTGCCGGCAGACATCGCCGAGCACCGAGCCGGTGTCCACCGAGGCCAGCTGATCCTTGTCGCCGAGCAGAATAAGCCGGGCCCGCTCGGGCAGCGCCTCCACCAGCTTGGCCATCAGCGCCAGGTCCACCATCGACGCTTCGTCCACGACCAGTAAATCGAGGTGCAGCGGATTGTCCTTATGATGGCGAAAACGGTTGCTGTGCGGGATCACACCGAGCAGGCGATGAATGGTCTGGGCACCGTCGGGAATAAGCGCCTTGAGCCCGGGTTCAAGGCCGAGTTTCTCCTTGGCGCCGAGAATCGATTCGCTGAGCCTGGCCGCCGCCTTCCCGGTCGGCGCCACCAGGCGTATGGTCAGCGGCGCGTTCTCATACAGCGACTGCAAAATCGCCAGCAGTTTGGTCACCGTGGTGGTTTTACCGGTTCCGGGCCCCCCGGTCAGCACGCAAAGAGCGCTGCTGGCGGCAAGCGCACAGGCGGCCTTTTGCCAGTCGATACCCTGCGCCTTGGGAAAATAATGCCCAAGCAGTTCACCGAGCCGCGCCTCGTTGACCTCCAACTTGCGCCTGGCAAGCACCGAGAGACGCGCCGCCAGCAACGCCTCGTACTCGTCCATACGGGCAAAATATAGCTTACCTGCAAACAGCTTAAGCGGCCTGTGATCGCCCACCGCAGGGTGATCCAGCAGCGCCTGTTCCGCGGTGCTTCGGCACACGAACGGCGACAGCATGGCTGCATCGTCGGGCAGCGAAAACGGGTTTTCCCAGTTCACCTCCTCAAGCGCTAGGCAGCTGTGCTGCTTCTGCTGCGCATCGAGCAGCAGCAAAATCAGGTAAAACACCTCGTCGCGATTGCCCTGACAAAGCAGCTCAGCGAGTTCCACATCCAGGGTGCGCACGCTGCCGTGCGCCTGCAAGATCCCTAGCATACAACCTCCGATGCCGGACTGAACAACGCATCCAGCTCAGCCAGTAAATCGGCCTCAAGCCGACGATAATAAATCCCCTGCCCGTCGGGCATGCCGCGTAGAAACAGGTAGTAAACGCCGCCCAGGTGACGGGCCGGATCGTAATCTGGCAGGCGTTGACTGAGCAGTCGGTGCAGCGCCACCGAATAGATCATGTACTGAAGCGGATATTGATGGGCATTCATCGCCGTTTCCAGGTTGCCGCCGCAGTAATCCTCCGGCGTATCGCCGAGGTAGTTCGACTTGTAATCCAAAATGTAATAGCGCCCCTGCCAGCGGAAAATAAGGTCGACAAAGCCCTTCAGCATGCCCTTGACCCGATCGAAGTCGAGCCCCGGATGTTCGCCGGTGGCCTTCAACACCAGGCGGTTTAGATGCACCGCATCGAGCTCCTTCAGCGGCAGGAAAAATTCCATTTCCACCAGGCAATCCTCGGGCGCAAGCCGCGACAGGCTGAGACCGTTTTGCTCGTCCAGCGGGCAATTCAGCACCGCGCGTATCCACTCGCCGCAGGGCGCCTGCCAACTTTCGTCGACCGCGTACTTATCCAGCATGCGGCTCACCACGGGGTCGAGATTTTGCATCGGGTCGGTCGGATGGGCATCCGGCGCCGGAAAATGGATCTGCTCCAGTATTTCGTGCAGGCAGCTACCGGGACGCGCCCCTTTCGGAAAGCTGTAGGCATTCATTTGCGGGCGGGCTTGCTGCTGCCAGTCGAGGTCGTGGTTTTCATCCATCGCCCCGAGCGCCGGGCTGTCGCTCGGCTTGTGGTAACTCAGCGCACTGAAACTGGTGGTACGCCAGTTGCGCTCGATATTGCCCGTGGCGCGCGCCACCATCAGCTCGGCGCCTTCAATCTGAGGCGCCTTAAACGGCTCGGCCGAAACGCTCTCGGTAGCGGAAAGCGCAAACTCGCTGCCGTGTGCGCACAACGCCGCAACCTTCTGGTGCCAGTCGGCTGCGCTTGTAACCGGCTCATCGCCGCACAGCAAATACCCCAATGCGGTTTGTTGGATCCCCGGCCGTTTGCTCTTGCCGAGCGCCAGGTTATAAAGCCCAAGCGCGCAATAATGCACGGCGCGGGTCAGCGCCACATAGAGCAGGCGCAAGTCTTCGGCGAGCCGCTCGGTATCGGCGCGGGCCTTTTCATCGTCACTGCCCTCAAGATTGAACACCAGTTTGCCGTCCTGGTGATACAGCACGTCGGCGGCCTCGCGGTAGTTCAGCACAAACGGCATAAACACCAGCGGATATTCCAGCCCCTTGGAGGCATGCATGGTGACTATCTTAACCAGGTTGGCGTCGCTCTCAAGGCGCAGCTGGCTGGCCTGGGGATCGCCCTCGCGCACCTCGGTGGCGAACCAGCGCAGCAGCCGGGCGGTACCGGCGAGCTCCATCTGCTTGTGTTGCAGAAGTTCCGCCAGGTGGCGATAGTCGGTGAGCCAGCGCTCGACGCTAAACCCGAGCGCCCGCCACAGCGCCGCAAGGCGGTTCTCTGCGAGCAGATGTTCGAGCATCGCCATCGCGCCCTGGCGATACCAGATCTGTTTCAGCCGGGCAAAGCGGTTGAGAAACCCCTGCCACTCGCCGGGCGACTGTTGCAGGCCGTAAATTTGGTTGTAGTTGAGGCCGAACAGCGGCCCGGCCAGCACGCCGCGAAGCAGGCTTTCGTCATAGGGTCCGTGCAGGGCGTCGAGAAAATTAAGCAGCTCAAGGGCCAGGGGCTGCTTCATCACGCTGTCGCGCGCCAGATAAACGCTCGGTACGCCGACATTCGAAAGCGCCGATTTAATCGCCTGGGCGTCGTTGCGGTCGCGCACCAGCACGCAGATATCGGCGGCCTTGAGCGGCGACTGCCCGATACGGGCCCGCCCCTCGGCGGCCTTGTTGAGCAGATCCGCAATGCGCAGCGCAAAGGCGCTCGCCAGTGCCGCCTGCCCCTCGCCCTTGGAGGTCACCGCCTGTTCGTCGTGGTAAATAACGAATTCGAGCGCCGACGGCCTGGTGTTGTCGATATAAAACGCCTTATCGTCGGCCTTGCCCTTGGCCGCAACCGGTAAAAACGGAATGTCCGCGTTATAGATAAAGCTCTTGTCGTGGGACGAAAACAGGCGGTTGACCGCGGCGACAACACTGTCGCTCGAGCGATAATTGGTGTCCAATGTATAGCGTTTTTCGCCGGCCACCGCCTGTTTCGCCTGGATATAGGTAAAAATATCGGCGCCGCGGAAGCCGTAAATCGCCTGCTTGGGGTCGCCAATCAGGGTAAGACTGGTGCTCTCGCTACGTTGACCGCCGTAGATGGCATTGAAAATGCCGTACTGTACCGGATCCGTGTCCTGGAATTCGTCGATCATCGCCGCCGGATAACAGGCGGCAATGGCAGCGCCGAGCCGTTCACCGCGTTCGCTGAGAAGGGCCTGGTGCAAACGGCTGAGCAGGTCGTCCGGAGTAATAAGCGCGCGTTCGCGTTTTT
>JBNKEN010000179.1:0-6807 GCA_050288805.1 Pseudoalteromonas sp. | reverse complement strand
CTGCTGGACTTGCCGTTGGCGAGCCTCAAGGGCGGCGGTTTGCTCCAGCGCTTCCTGATGTTGTTGCCGTGCGCTTTTCAGCGGGCCCAGCTGGCTTTCGTTGAAGGCGTGGGCGAGGGCGGTTTTCGGGTCGCTGCGCAGGGCAAACACCTGGTTATAGTCGTCGAGCGAGCGCGGTGCGTCCGCGAGGTTTTCATAGGCCAGCATCAGGGCCGATACATCGAACGCGTCGCGATCCGTCACCGGCACCTGACCGCGAAAGATAAGCATGCCGAGTTGTTCGCCGGGGAACAGCCAGACGGTGTCCAGTACCAGCTCGGTTTCCTGGAATTGCGTCTGTTGTACAAAGGCCCGGGCCCGCACGCCGGGCAGAGTACCTGCGAGAACGCCCTGGCTCGGGTTCAGGTTGGTCAAGCGGTAGGCTTCGTCTCCGCCGAAAAAGCCTTCCAGCCTTTGATCTTCCGGACCGCAGAGGTAAAAGTGGAAATCCGTATCGTCCGGCAGATCGGGAAAACGGGTCAGGCGCCAGTTTTCGTCATAGCTGCCGAGGTAACGTTGGCGCTGCGGGTGATCGGCCGGGCGCGCGGTGACTTCGGCCACCGGCGCCGATTTTTGCGGCTTGCTGAGCAACCCGTCGGCATATTCGATGTTCGGCAGGGGCAGTCCGTTTTTACCGGCGAACAGGCCTAGCCCTTGCGTGGAACCCTTACCCTTCGGATTGGCTTTATTCTCCGCGCCGCCGAAGGCGTACTCGGCGGTGAGTGGCATGGTTTCAAACGGAAGTGGTGCCGATGAAGTAGGGAAGAGGCGGCCCTGCCACCGGCGTTCGCCGCTGACATGCAAATGCTTGCTAAGCGCACCCAGGCTGATTTCAACGTCCAGTTCCGTCACCGTTTCTCCGACCGGTGCACAGGCGCTGCCTGCTATCAGCAACTCACCGGCAGGTTTCGGCATTACCATATCGAGTACCGCCATCTGGCCCAATGCGCCTTGGGCCCTCGGCCACTGAATGTTTTCCGTCAGCACCTGGCCGGACAGAAGGTCGAAAAAGATCACCGGGCTGACGACCAGGTAGTCCTGGCCGAGGAAGCGGTAGCAGTTTTTCAACAGGCCCATCTTGTTCGGTTTGATTATCTTCATGGCTCCCCCTACAGCACCAGCTTAATGGCTTCGAGTATGGTCACCTCGGGGCCGATGATTTTGGCATCGGGGCGTCCGTCGTAGCGGAAGGCGACGCCGGAGGTGGTGATTTCCACGCTGGTCGATTCGGTCGTGACGTTGACCGAGGTGGAGCTGCCAGTGACCCCGATGCGGACATCGGCGCCGGTCACCGACACGTGCTCGCTGGCGCCGGTAATAGCGACGGACGAGGTGTTGCCGACGATGGCGACGCTGTTGGTGACGCCGGTCAGCGATTCGCTGGTGCTGGCGCCGGTGACATCCGTGCCGTTGTGCGCTCCGGTCACGCTTTCCGAGGTGGAGGCACCGACGATATTGATGTTATTGCTGGTGTCTATGGTCGACTTGGAATAGCTGCCGCCGGTTTGGTTCGATTCGCTGTGGGTGGCGCCGTTTTGGGTCGTCGTCGAGGTTACCGTGCCGTTGATGGTGTCATGGCGTGTGGTGTTGCCCGTGGTGGTGCTGGTGGAACTTGTATCCCCGGTCTGGACGTTGACACTGGTGGTATTCCCTATTTGGGTGTCATGGCGCTCGTTGTTGCCACGGGTCGTGCTCTCGCTGTAGCTGTTGCCCTCGGTGAACGATTTCTGGTAGCTGTCGCCGCGAGTGACGCCGTTATGGTAGCTGACGTAATTTTGCATGTCGGCGGCGTCAAAGTCCGGCCAGCTGCCGCTGCCGGTAAGGGAAACGGAATGGCTTTTGGCGGTCACCGAGAAGTTGTAGCTGCTCGACTCGCTGAATGATACGTCGTTGTAATTACCCGACTGGCGTTTGGCTTCGACTATCTGTTTGGCGCTTGCCAGGGGCGTAGCGATATCGCCGCCGAAACTGATCCGGGTGCTGTTGCCATAATTGGTGTTGTAGCTGTCGCCGACATTGGTATTGCAGGTGTAGTTGTCGGGCATGATCACCTTACTGCCCTTGGCCTGGACGATTTGCTGCACCTCGGGTACCTCGTTGTCGTCCTGGGAGCGTGAAATCATCACATAGGTGCCGGTTTCCGGAATGGTCTGCATGTGATCCGCCAGCTTGATCCAAATCGGAGCGGCGTTGTCGGGACGGTCGATAAAGCGCACATACACGCCGCGGCAGTGGTAGCTTTGATCTCCCGTCGAGAGGCTGTACATAAAGGTGTTGCCGTCGTAGGCGAAGCTGTTTTTTTCAAGGTATTTGGCCGACGAACCGGTATGGCGGCTGCCGAACGAGGCCGCAGCCGAGACGCTGCTGCCCGACAGCGTGGGCGAGGCCGGCTTATCGACCACCATGGCCATGATCGAGCCTCCCTGTCCCGGCTGGAACGGCAGGGCCAGACCGCTGGCGCTCACGGCACTGAACTGACATTGATAGTGGCCCTCGGCCGTTGCCTGGTGCTGTACGCTGGTGGCGACAAAGCGCTGCTTGTCGAGACCGGGACGGATCGGCGTAAAACCGTTGTAGGATGCCGTGCCTTGCAGGCTGCGTTCCGCGTTGGTCTGTGATTGCGGGCCCTGTTCGCGCACTTCGAACACAAAGCCGGGTTTCAGTTCCGGGCAGCTGGTAGCGCCGGAAAACTCGTAGCGGGTGGCTGCCAGGCGATTGACCGCGGTGTCGGTCAGCGCCTGCACCTCCTGTTCGCTGGCGCCGTACTGCACCAGGTGGATCTGTTCCATATTGAGGCGCTCGCGGGCATTGTCCTGATTGCGGAACACCGGCGAAACCTGGGCGGTGTTCTGCGATTCCCATACCGCCTCTTTTTGCGCCAGCACCGTGCTGATCCCGGCCGTGGTGAGGTTTTGCTGGAACTTGAACTGGGTGATGTAATCGTCCCGCTCCAGGCTGGCCTGCTGACTGTAGCTCAGGTACAGGGGTTTGATCTGATCCGTACTGCGGCTGAAGCCCGACTCGTTGACCTCACGCTGGTAGAGGGTCTGGTAGTAGGGCTGGTCGGTGACGATCATGCTGTGCTCGAACAGATCATGGACGAAGTAGAAGCTCAGGTTGACCTTCTGCATCAGGCGCTGAATAAAGTCGAAATCGCTTTCGCCGGCCTGCAGCCAGTCCTGTTTACGGTAGTTGGCAAGCCCGGTAACTATCTTGTTGGGCTTCTGTTCAAGTTCGCGCTTGTTATAGCTGATATTGTTTTCCGACAGCACCTGCATCACGACCTGCAAGATGGTTTGCTGTGAAAACAGGCGATAGTTGTTTTGCATCTGCAATTTGCATAGCGCCGGTTTTACTGTGGCGTGGTAGACGCCGCGTTCGGCGATGGCGAAATTACTGATGATACCGCTGTAGCAGACCACGGGGCGCTGACCCGGGTAGGCGCTGTCGTAGACGTCGCGGTCGGTCTCCGGCAGGCCAAGCAGAATACTCGCCTTGGCGCCGATCAGGGTGCTGAAATCCAGTTGTACGCTGTTTTGCCCGTTCAGTTCGGCGCCGTAGGGCTGGCCGCTCCGTGGACCCCAGGGCTGCGCCTGGCCGCTGGAGAAAAAGTCGTTGGCCCGCAGCTCGATTTGGTATTCGAACAGCTGGCTGAAGGCCTCATGGCCCTGGAACTGCTGGATCCGAAAAATGGTGTCATCCAGTATCGTGCCGTCGTCGAGTTCAACGCGAAAATCCAGGCTGCAACGCGGGGCCGGTGGAATGCCGTTGCGTTCGGACGGGGCCGGCGGATTGAGGTAATCGAACCGTTCGGTGCTGACCTTGGGGGCATAAAATGAATTGAAGATCATACGGCCTCCTGCCAGAACTTACGGTACAGGGAAGGTTCCACCACAAACTCTGCGTCCATGTGCGGGTGCGCTTGGCTGTGGGGATCGGATTTCAGCCACGCGGTCTGGCCGAGCCGGCTGGCGAGCGCGGGTCGCGTCAGTTGCGCCGGGGTGATGGCGGGCCATTTCACCTTCAGGGTTACCCGCACCTTGTATTTGCCGTCGACCAGAAAAGACAACAGGGCCGACAGCGCATTGTGGCGCAGGCCGCCGGGCAGAAACTCATGGCAGCTGTTTTTGTCCGCCAGATGCAGGGTGACGCCGATGGCGGCGTTGTTGTCCCAGTAGCGTCTGCCCAGACCGATATCGCTGCCGAGGCGGTTTGATCCCTTGCTGAGGGCGGCGCGAAAGCGCTCGGGCAGGGTGCGCCAGTCACCGAGCAGCGGCTCAATGTCGACCTCGCAGTCGAACAGGGCGGCAAGGGTTGTTTTTATCGCGCTGTAATCGCTGCGTTTATTGACCAGCAGCAGGCCGAATCCGGCGAGTTTTTCCAGCGCCACCGGAAGGCGTTCGCCGATCGGCGTGGTATTAAGCCCGCTTAATGCCAGCAACAGATCGAACAGGCCGCTGTTGCTGGCCTGTGAGTTGAACAGCATGGGATCGAAACGTTTTTTCACCAGATACAGCAAGTGCAGCAGGCGGTTCTGGAACAGGTTGATAAACTCGAACGCGCCGTTGTTGCCTTCCTTGCTCTCCTGGTACAGCAGATCGCTGTACACCTGTGGCAGCGGTCCCTGTTGGCCAAGCAGGCCGAAGCCGTTGACCTTGAGCAGTGCCGAGTGACCCGGTGTCAGTGTCAGGCTGTCGACGAATTCGGCCTTAAAGGCCTGGCTGTTTTGTGCGCTGAAACGGATCTGTCCTTCGTCCAGCAGCGATTCGAGGCGGCGCACCAGCTGGTAGAAGTTGTATTCGCTGGCGCCCGCAAGCGGTTTGTTGGGCAGGATGCTGTTTGCCATTATGCCGCCCCCTTACGCCAGTGCCTTGTGACCGCTTTTCGCGGGCCAGTCACAAAGTTTTTTGTTGCCCATCCACAGCTCAAGACTGACAAAGGAATTAATGTGGGAGAACAACGCGAGAAAATGATGCAGTACCTGGCCGAACAGCACGGCGCTCGACCCCTCGTGTTTACGCTCAATCAGGGTCAGTGAAAAACGTGTGCCGTGGTAATAGCCGCGCCAGCCGTTGTTGCGCACCGCCATCACGTCGTCTTCGGCGGTAAAGCTTTCGATGCTTTCAATCTGACGCAGGTTCATCGGGTTATCCGGATCGGCATAGAGGCCGAGCAGATTGACCAGGGTACTGCGAGCCAGTTCGCGATCGGTCAGGGCGACGTAATAGGTGGTCAGGTGCGACAGCAGTTGCCACAACTGGCTGCGGTTTTTGCGGTTGCGCTTATAGCGGGTCGGGCGGCTCAGCAGGCGCATCTGTTTGACCGGTGAGCTGCCGAGTATGGCGAAACTCTGTTGCGGGTCGAACAATTCGCAGGCGCTGCGGTTGGTGCACCAGAGTTTGGCGTACAGGGTCTCGCCCTGGGAAAACAGCGCCTGATCGCCCTCTCTGTGTACCGAGAGAAAGGTTTCACTGCCGATAATGCGCTTTTTCTGACTCGCCTGGCTTTGCGCCAGCCAGCGATAGGGTCCGTCCAGCTGGGCGGTGCCGTTGAGGCTGAAAAACGGCGTCAGTTTTTCCGTTTCCCCGTGCCGGTTGATGGCGTAGACCTCATTGACCTTGTAAACCTCGTGGCAATCATAGTGCTCGCGGCTGGGGATCAGCTTGTATTTACATTCTTTCAGGGTCAACGGCAGCGGCTCGCTGGTTTTTTCGAACAGGTTGATCACCGGCACGCAGTTGAGCCTTAGGCTTTGTGCGTTGAACTGGATCTGCAGCGGCAGGTTTTCGTCGCACACCAGCAGGATCCGTAAACCGGAACGGAAGTTGATGCGGCCGAAGCCAGCGATTTCGAAAAACATGAACTTATCGGGAAAGCTGAAGTAGTCATGCAGCACGGAGAGAGCCAGATCCTGGTTTGCGCCCGCTGGAAAAAGACGTTCGTCGTCGGCAAAACCGCAGGGAGTCAAACTGTGTTTGTCCAGTCTGGCGAGGATTTCACCGTCGCCGTCGAGCAATACGGCGCCACAATAGTGGCGGAACAGGAAATCGTAGAACTCGTGCTTTTGCTGTTCCGGCAGGTTGATGCAAAAGCGCAGCGGTTGATCCATCAGCAAGCCGTCGGCGGCGCCGCTGCTGGTTTCGTTCAGCGTAATTTCCACCAGGGAGCGACCGCGCGGGAACGGCTGTTCCAGACGGGGGAAATTATTAAACGCCGGTTTGTTGACCGCGCTGACCTGATAGGGCCACAGGCGTACGCCGTGGCAGGTGCTGAAGCGACATTGCGCCAGCTTGTTCTGGCCGCGTTGTTGTTGAATGTTGAACGGTTCGGCCACCTTGCCGCCGCTTAAGGGATAACCGGTGCTGAAATCGGCGGCAAAACCGTCGACGTCGCATTCCATCACCGCCATTGAAGGCAGCGGGGCGATCAGCTGCGGATAAAGCTGCTGCATCAGCAACTCAGGCAGTTTGGCGGATTCGTGCTCGATTTTCTGGTGCAGGCGTCCGGTCATCCAGGCAAACGACTGAACCAGCATTTCGATATGGGGATCCCGCGAACGGCCGTTGTTGAGGCCGAGTTCCTGGGCAACCGCCGGGTGATCGCCGGCAAATTCCGCCGCATCATCGCGCAGTTGTTGTAATTCATTCTTGAAGTAGTCGATCAGGCGTTCATTGGTGGCCGTCATTGCTGGGCCTCCTCAATGGCGAGCTGGTAGCTGAACGGCATACTGCTGTCGTCATGGCGGATATGCCCGGCGATGTGCAATTG
>JBNKEN010000178.1:0-5471 GCA_050288805.1 Pseudoalteromonas sp. | reverse complement strand
CGTGACGGAGTGAACGCGCGTTTGCCGCTGCCGGGCGGAAAAATAGAAAACGGCACCCTGCATGCCAATGCGGCTTTTTCGGGGCTGGGCATCGAATACAGCCTGGACGGCGGCCGGAACTGGCTGCTCTATACCACACCGGTGAGCGTGCCGCGGCGCGCCAACGTAGTGCTGAGAAGTGTCTCGAATGACGGCAGTATCAGCCGCGTTAGTCGGGTGAATTAAGGTATTTAATTTTGTGTAGCGCACAGGGTGCCTGCGGGCCCCTTTTTATCCGCCGGTTGGCTAAACTCCGACTGGCAAGGGCGATTTATTTGGCCTAAATTTTTATGTCAGCGCTGTCATTTTTGTTGCCGAAAGGTTATAAATGTCTAAGCACGAAAAGTGGGGTCTGCGCACCGCATAAAGAGAATGATAAGGGCCGACTGTCGACCTCATCCCACAGCAACGAGAGAAGTTTATGGAAGCAACCGTGAGCACAAGTCAAAGCAACAACAATGTGATCCCCATGGCCATCGTCGCCAGCCTGTTTTTTATTTTCGGTTTTGCCACCTGGCTGAACGGCTCGCTGATGCCGTTTCTGGAGATCATTTGCCAGTTAAGCGGGTTCCAGGCGACCCTGGTGCTGTTTTCCTTCTACATCGCCTATGTGGTGATGGCTCTGCCTATGTCGATGATCATCAACCGGGTCGGCTATAAAAGCGGTATGGTTCTCGGTATGGCGCTGATGGCGCTGGCTGCCCTTCTGTATATTCCCGCGGCGCAAAGCCGGGAATTTGCGATGTTTCTGGTGGCCCAGTTCACCATGGGCGCCGGCCTGACCGTACTGCAAACCGCATCGAACCCCTATGTGGTCAAGCTGGGGCCGGAAAGCACGGCCGCGGTGCGTATCTGCATTATGGGAATACTCAACAAGTTTGCCGGCGTTGTGGCGCCCGTGGTGTTCGGCCTGCTGATCGTGATGGGCGATGCCGGCAGCTACACGGATCACACCCTGTCGCAAGCGGAACTGGATAAGCTGGCTTCCCAGCTGGTCAGCCCCTATGTGATGATGGCGGTGCTGCTGGGAGTACTGGCGGTAGCGCTTAAATTCTCTCCCTTGCCGGAAATCGAGCAGCATCATGAAGAATCGGCCGACGATAAATCCGGAGTATGGCATTTCCCGCACCTGATCCTGGGGGTCGCCGCACTGTTCCTTTATGTGGGCGTTGAGGTGATCGCCGGTGACACCATAGGTTCCTATGCCAAACACCTGGGACTCGATAATTTCACCACCTTTACCAAATACACCATGATCTTTATGGTGCTCGGCTATGCCATCGGCATGACGGCGGTATTACTCAAGTGGCTGAGCCAGGAGAGGGCGCTCGCGGCCAGTGCCGTGCTCGGGGTGATCCTGTCGCTGGTGATTATTTACGGCAGCAATGAAAGCACCACGCTGTCGGCTCTGCTGCTGGTTCCCTTCGGAGGTCCTGCTTTGCCGGACACCATTACCGCGCTGGCGGTGCTGGGTTTTGCCAATGCCATCGTGTGGCCCGCGATCTGGCCGTTGGCGCTCCGCGGTTTAGGGCGTTATACCAGCACGGGCGCGGCTCTGCTGATCATGGGCATTGCCGGCGGGGCTTTGTTGCCGCTGTTGCTCGGTGCCCTGCCGTCACTTGAGATGTTCGATCGTCAGAGCGCCTATTGGGTGATGGTGCCCGGGTACCTGTTTATTCTTTTCTACGCCCTCAAGGGGCATAAGCTGAAGGCGTGGAAGTAACGTATTTCTAAAATTAGAAATATCCCGTGTGTTGATGCCGGCTTATGCCGGCATTTTTTCGGGCAGCAGCAGGGTTTGCAGGGCACACAGGGAATCGACCTCATAGGTCGGGTTGATGCCGTAATGCGGTGCTTCTCCGCGGCGATTGAGCCAGCAGGTATCGATACCTGCATTTTGCCCCCCCAAAATATCCGAACCCAGCGTATCTCCCACCATCAGAATTTGCTCCCTGGGCGGATCCCCCATTAGGGTAAAGGCATGATCGAACACCGCCGGGTGTGGCTTGGCATGGCCGACCTGCTCTGAGATCACCAGCCAGGAAAAGGTATCGGCAAGCCCGGTGCGCTCCAGCCGCGCCTGTTGCAGGGCGGTAAAACCGTTGGTGATAATGCCCAACTCGGCGTGAGGCTTGAGAGCGCTCAGCAGCTCGCGCGCGCAGGGCAGCGGGGTGCAGATATCGGCCATGGCATTGAGAAAACCCAGGTTTAATTCTGCGGCATCGGCGTTCAAACGTTCGGCCCACTGGCTGAAGCGGCTGACCTGCAGTGTCTGGGCGTCGATCCTGTGAGCTTGATAGTCTTGCCAGAGCGGACGGTTTACTTCTTCATATTCTTGATAATCCGCTTGGGTGAAATCGACGCCGTAGTCGGCGAACAGATTTTTTAGTCCCTGGTAGGCGTCGAAGTGAAACAGGGTTTCATCTGCATCGAATAAGATCCAGCGGTACTTCATTGAATTCCCTTTAATTAGTCGGTGTAAAGCTCGGGGTGAAGAAATTTGGCCATGGCGAGGGTCAGTGCCTGGCGATAACTGCTTTCACGGGTGGCGTGGCCATGGGTTAACAGGCCGATGGCGCCGCCCTGTTGCTTGATATTCTGGGTGTTGAAGGTGCGATCCATCACGGGTCCCAGTTCTTCGCCGCTTTCCAACGCGCGGAAAATGGCCGGGGGCAGCGGCAGGTTGCAACTGCGGCCAACGCTGGTGGTGGTGCCGTCTGAAATGACTACATAGGCAAAGGTCGCCGGGCCGTAGGGAAAGTTGTCTACGCCTCCTTCCATGGCAAGGTAAAAATCGGCCCGTTCGACGTTGCTGCAATGTTTGACCCGGTTGAGGGCTCCTTCGAGGGTCTCGGTTTCGTTCATCGGTTGATCCGGCACCCCCGACGGGGCATCGATGCCGATGCACTCGATAGCGGCCTGCGGGTAAAATGCCTGCAAGGCGTTCTTAGCAGCGTTGATTTTGACCGGGTTTTTCGACCCTACGACGAGTTTTAGGGTGGTGTAGTCCATAATGCGCACGACCATAGTAAATTACGGCGATTGTACGCTAAACAAGGCGTAAATTCCCGGTCTTTGTCAGTAAAACAGCGATTCAGTATCGTCGAGCAGATCCTGGTAGTCTTCCCTGTCCCAACCGAGCATGGCCAATACGTCTTCTTCTATCTCATCCCACTCGGGAATGCTGCTAAAGCGTTTTTGCAGATGAACCAGGTTCTCCGCCAGTTTGAGTGTCGCGAAGGTAACCTGATCGGTGAGGTTAATTTGCTCGGTCAGGAAACTGTGGTCGTGATGGCGCAGCACCATCTGGCAGATGTGTTTCGGCAGGTTCCAGGAATTGGCCAGGTAATAGCCTATCACCGTATGGTTGCACTTGTATTCCTGTTCTTCCAGTTCGATCAGCGAACGGGCGCTGTTTTCATTGGCCAGCGTCAAAACCTCAATATAGTTTGGGTATTGCATCGCCATGGCCGGAATACCCGCATCGTGAAACAAGCCAATGAGCTGCAGGCTCTCGAGCGGCACCGGGGTTTTCAGGCGTTTACCTATTATAAGGGCGGCTTCTGAAACTTCCCGAGCGTTGTCCCAAAAGCGTTCCAAAGAGATACAGCATTTGCTTTGATCGAACGCCTGCTGCAACAGGTATCCGGTGACGATTTGGGCGATGGCATTGAGCCCGAGAAACATCACCGCCTGCCTGATGTCGGTGATGGTGCGCGACATGCCGTAAACCGGCGAATTGATTATCTTCAGCACCGCAGCTGCGGTGGCCACATCGGCGGCGATGATATTCGCTATACGCTGAAGATCGATTTCGTCCTGCTGCAGCTCGGCCTGTAGTTGCTCGAGTATGGCCGGTTTGGGTGGCAGCCGAAAACCGGAATTGAGCTCAGCGAGAACCTGATCGTTAATTTCTATCATTCTTTTGTTGTATTACACGACCGACGTTTAAAGGAGTGTAGAACATTTCGCTGTGCTCTTTTTTGTTTTATCTCAAAATGCGATTTAAATAAGGAATTATTATGAGTTTTAATTGGTTACATTCGCGTGCCGGTGGGATATGTTAGGTGCTGTTCGAATTCCAGGAGAAATAATCATGAAAACTAAGATCTACGGGTTGGGTCTGGCAGCGGCTTTGTTTATCAGCTTTACGGGATGGGCGACGACGGGCCCGATGGATAACAAACAACTGCTTGCAAGCGAGGAAAAATTTGCCGCGGAATTTAACGAATTCCAGGTCAATGAGGACGATCTTGCCAGAATGAAGTTGCTGGAAGGTAAACGCCTGGTTGTGCTGTTCGGCACCTGGTGTCCCGACAGTCAGCGCGAGGTGCCTCGCCTGCTGAAACTGATAGAGCAATCCGGCGTCAAACTCGCCAAATTGGAACTGGTGGCGGTGGATCGCGAGAAACAAGACCCGGACGGCCTGCATCGTCAGTTCGACCTGAAATACACCCCGACCTTCGTGGTGATGGACGGGGATAAGGAGCTGTTGAGGGTGGTTGAAAAGCCCGAAAAAAGCCTGGCAGAAGATCTGACCATCGGGCTCTAGCAACAGCGGAGTTCATTTAGTGGAATAAGGCTTCCACAGCGGCAAAGGAAGCCTTAAGCCAACCTTAAGGTTGTTGTGTCATTTTTACCCAAAACTGAGCTGTATCAAACTGCTACGGAGCTGAATCGGTTAGCCTTGATACTGACTTAGTGCAAACTACCGAATACAGGTGTCAGGGAAAAATGATAAAAAAGCTTTGCTGGATAATTGCCGGCTGTGGGTGCTTCTGCAGCAGCCTTTGTAATGCCGACGAAAGCAACGGCCAAATGACGGACCCCAGGCAGGATTGGGATGTGTCCGGTTATGTTAAGGTGTTGGCGACCCATCCCGACAAGGGGCAGGCGGATTCGTTGGAAATCGACGACCTCAGTCTCTATTTTTCCCGCAATGTGAACCGCTGGCTGAATCCCTTCGGCGAACTGGAGTTTTTCTCCGTGCCCCTGTGGGACAGCCGGGAAAGCGTCAAGTTGTCTGACGGCCGCTTTATCATCGAGCGCCTGTATAACGATTTTCTGCTGCAATCCGATGCTCGCGTGCGTGTCGGTAAGTTTCTGGCGCCGGTCGGGCAGTGGAACCTGATCCACGCCGCTCCGCTGGTGTGGAGCGTGGAGCGTCCGTTCAGTTCCACCTACGGCTATGCCAACTACATAACCGGTTTTGAGTACGGTAAGAGTCTCGACTGGTTGAGCGGCGAACGCTTCGATATTTATTTTCAGCCCGGTGACGAGTTCGATCCTAAGCCCCTGTCCAGCCACCCCCGCCGTTATGACGGCGTGTATGGCGCCAGCTGGACCCTGCACGACAATCTCGACGGCAGGGCATCGATTGATATTCAGCAGGCCAAGGTTAAAGATCGGAATACCGACCGGACCACCGTCAG
>JBNKEN010000177.1:0-2437 GCA_050288805.1 Pseudoalteromonas sp. | reverse complement strand
TGAAAAAATTTAGAAATCTTCTTCTTCGCTGGCGGCCGCCAATGCAGGCATTTCGCCTTCTTCCGGCTTGATGGTTGCCTGAAGCAACAACATATCACGCAGTTTTTTCTCGATTTCGTCGGCGATTTCCGGGTTGTCCTGCAGGAACTTGATGGAATTGGATTTACCCTGACCCACCTTGCTGCCGTTGTAGCTGTACCAGGCGCCTGATTTTTCCACCAGCTTATGCTGTACGCCCAGGTCAATCAGTTCACCTTCCTTCGAGATACCCTGACCGTACATGATGATGAATTCGGCCTGTTTAAACGGCGGCGCAACCTTGTTCTTCACCACCTTGACGCGGGTCTCGTTACCCACCACTTCGTCACCGTCTTTTACCGAACCGATACGGCGAATATCCAGACGAACCGACGCATAGAATTTCAGAGCGTTACCACCTGTGGTGGTTTCGGGGTTACCGAACATCACACCGATTTTCATACGAATTTGGTTGATAAAGATACACAGGGTGTTTGAACGCTTGATATTACCCGTCAGCTTACGCAATGCCTGCGACATCAGACGCGCCTGCAGACCGACGTGGCTGTCTCCCATGTCGCCTTCAATTTCGGCCTTCGGTGTCAGTGCGGCCACGGAGTCGATGATAACCACATCTACCGCGCCGGAACGCACCAGCATGTCACAGATCTCAAGAGCCTGTTCACCGGTATCCGGCTGCGATACCAAGAGTTCGTTGACGTTCACGCCCAGCTTTTCGGCATAAATCGGATCCAGCGCGTGTTCGGCATCGACGAAGGCACAGGTTTTACCTTTTTTCTGTGCCTCTGCAATTACCTGCAACGTCAGGGTTGTTTTACCCGATGATTCCGGACCGTAGATCTCTACGATACGACCGGTTGGCAAACCACCGATACCAAGCGCAATATCGATACCGAGTGAACCCGTTGAAATGGCTTCCACATCCAGGGCCTGGCTGTCGCCAAGCTTCATGATCGATCCTTTACCGAATTGACGCTCAATTTGCGACAGGGCTGCACTCAGCGCTTTTTGCTTGTTATCGTTCATTTGCTTCTCCAAATTTGCTTAATGCCAGTAAGTATACTGTATGAAATTACAGTATCAAGCTAAATTTAGCCATTTATTACTTCAACAAGTTTTTCTAAAGCAAATTCAATAACCTGAGACCTTATCCAGGCACGATCACCGGTAAAAAACGGGTTGTAGGCCCGGCAAAAACCGTTAAAATCGATGGCGAGCCATACAGTGCCGACCGGTTTTTCTTCGCTACCACCGTCCGGCCCCGCAACGCCGGAAATCGCCACCGCGATGTTTGCCGAGGCCGCTTTTGCCGCGCCTTGGGCCATGGCTATCACCGTCTGCTCGCTGACGGCGCCGTGCTGCGCCAAAACCGCCTCAGGCACGCCGAGCAGCTCGGTCTTGGCGCTGTTGCTGTAGGTTATGAAGGCGCGGTCAAGATAGCGCGAGCTTCCCGGGGTATCCGTGAGGGCATAACTGAGACCACCGCCGGTACAGGATTCAGCGGTAGTGATCGTCAGTCCTTTATCCGCTAAAATAGCGCCCAATTGCGCAGCGAGTGTTTGAATTTCTTGTTGTAAATCCATTATCAGCCTTTGGGTAAATAAATGTCGTTTGATCTCTATTCAGAACACACTATAAAACAACAAACTCCCATGATGCAGCAATATCTGCGCATCAAGGCGGAGCATCGAGACATATTGTTATTTTACCGCATGGGCGATTTCTACGAGCTGTTTTTTGACGACGCCAAACGCGCCGCTGAACTGCTGGATATTTCGCAAACCCACCGCGGCAAGGCGTCCGGCGCACCGATCCCGATGGCGGGGGTGCCCTACCATGCGGTAGAAAACTACCTTGCCCGTCTGGTGCAAATGGGCGAATCGGTGGCGATCTGCGAACAGATCGGCGATCCCGCCACCAGCAAGGGACCGGTAGAACGCAAGGTGGTGCGTATCGTCACTCCCGGTACCATCACCGACGAAGCCCTGCTGCAGGAACGTCAGGACAACCTGCTGACCGCCGTTTACCAGGATAAAGACGGCCGCTTCGGCGTCGCCTATCTCGATATCAATTCCGGTCGTTTCAACATTTTACAGGCCGGCGACCAGGATGCACTGAGCTCGGCCCTGCAACGCCTGAACCCGGCGGAACTCCTCTACCCGGAGAATTTTGCCCTGCCGGCCCTGGTTGAAAACCGCAAGGGCGCCCGGCGCCGTCCCGAATGGGAATTCGATCTCGATACCGCCAATCATCTGCTGTGTCAGCAGTTCGGTACCCAGGACCTGCGCGGTTTCGGCGTGACGGAAGCAAAAACCGCGCTGGTTGCCGCCGGTTGCCTGCTGCAATACGTCAAGGACACCCAGCGCACGGCGCTGCCGCACATTCGCTCGGTGACGCT
>JBNKEN010000176.1:0-2398 GCA_050288805.1 Pseudoalteromonas sp. | reverse complement strand
GATCCGTGTACGGCGTGCCCTGGCGCAGTCGAAAAACGTGATCTCGGTACGACTGCTACGTGGCGTAGGCCTGGACCGCACCGCCGATCACCTGCTTAAATTCGGTTTCAGCAACCAGGATATTCCACGCAATGAAACCCTGGCGCTCGGCAGTGCGTCATTAACACCGCTGGAGCTGGCCACCGGCATGAGCGCCTTTGCCAACGGCGGCTCACTGGTAACCCCTTACTTTATCAGCGAAATACGCGATTCGAGCGGCGAACTTATCAGCAAAACAAAACCTTACCGCGCCTGTGCCGAACAAAGCGCCCGCAACACGGAAAGCGCTCAACAAGAGCTGTGTGCTCCCCGCGTGATCAGTGAACAAAATGCATTTTTGATTGCCGATGCCATGACGAGCACTATTTGGGGCGGCGGCAGTTGGCGCCATAAAAGCGGATGGAACGGCACCGGCTGGCGGGCACAACAGCTGAAACGTCGCGATCTTTCCGGCAAGACAGGCACCACAAACAATGCGGTAGATACCTGGTTCAGCGGCTTTAACCGTAATGTCCTGACCACCATCTGGGTCGGCTTCGACAACCCGGGCAACCCCTTGGGTCGCACCGCCTACAACAATAATCTCGAAAGGAACCAGATATTTGGCGCCGAGTCCGGGGCAAAAACAGCCCTACCGGGCTGGGTAGACTTTATGCGTGATGCCATGGCCGATGAACCATTGGCCCCGATAGAGCAACCCGAAGGCCTGGTTTCGGTTCGCATCGACCTGGCGACCGGCCTGCTCAGTCATAACAACGATCACACCAGCCGCTTCGAGTATTTCATCAAGGGCACGGCACCGACTAAATACGTTGAGAAAGCGCCGCCGGTGTTGTTTGAAGCGAAGGAAACGGAAGTCCCCGCCGAAGACGAACTGTTCTGAAAAAGGGCGCCAAGGCGCCCTTTTTTATTTTACCTGCGCCAATTGTTTCACCAACCAGTACAGATCGGAATGAAGACCCGCGGCCGTCACTTCCTTACCGGCTCCCGGACCTTGAATAACCAAGGCATTGTCGCAATACCAGCGACTGTTTATGGCAAAGATATTGTCACCGGGGCGCACATTCGCAAGCGCATCTTGAGCGTCGGCTGAAACCAGTCCCACCTTGGCCCGCCAGCCATTTCCTCTCCGTTCCAGCTGTGCAACATAGCGCAGTACCTGGCCTTTATCCCGCGCCGCGGCAGCCTTTTCTTCCACGAAGAGATCCAGCTCCGCACGCCGTTCCAGAAACGCATTCCAGTCATCGCCGGCCAGGCCTTGCGGCATCAGGGGCTCGAGCTGAATATCGCTCAGTTCCAGCTCGGCACCAATTTCCCTTGCCAGGATCAGTAATTTCCTTTGCACGTCACGGCCCGATAAGTCTTCCCTCGGATCCGGCTCGGTATAACCCAGCTGCCGGGCTTCAAGAACCAGATCGGAAAACGGCCTTGTTCCGTCATAATGACTACACAGCCACGACAGGGTCCCGGAGAAGATCCCCTTGATACTGTCTATCCTGTCGCCGCTTTTTTGCAGGTCTCGCAATGCGAAGTTGACGGGCAGTCCCGCGCCGACACTGGTGTTATAGCGCCACTCCAGACCGTGCTCGGCCAATGACCGCTTTAATTCCTTGAACCACTCAAGCTTTGCGGTGCCGGCGTACTTGTTCGCGCAGATCAGGTGATACCCGCGGGACACGAAAAGCGGATAACGGGCGCTGAATTCCTCACTTGCGGTAATATCCACCACCACCTTATGCGGGTAATCCAGTTCTTCAAGGCGCCGCAGCAATTCCTCGTCGTCATAGGCCCTTGCATCCTGACTCCATCTCTCGCGCCAGTCGCCTAAGGCGATGCCGCCGGGCGAGAACAGCATGGCGCCGCTTCGCAACAACCCCACAACCCTGACCTGAAGCTTCTTGCTGAGATGCCCGAGTTGGGTTTGCAGTTGTTCAACAAATTCCTCGCCCACGTTGCCCAAACCGGCGATCACCAGGGCCACTTCCTGCTCGTGCCTTATCAATCTGTCGTGGAGCAATGACAACACATCGCTGTCGATGGCCTGTTCACAAAGAAGCAGCCCATACTCTTTGGCTTGGTGAGTAAAGCGCACGTCGATATTTTGCTCATTCAGTAGCATGTGCGCCTGTTTTGTCTGTTCGCTGACTATATTCTCATCTGCAACCAGGGCAATACCGCTTAAGTTTGAATCTATCAGGCGAGCCCTGCCCGCCAGCTTTGCCGCCACCAGATGAGAAAATGCGGCTGGAACCAGCAGGTGGTCGACACCGTTTTCCACAAAGTGCAAAAGCGTGTTTTGGATCACTCGGCTTAATTCTTCAACTTCTCCGTGATGCAGATATTCCAGTCGGATCAGGTC
>JBNKEN010000175.1:0-7800 GCA_050288805.1 Pseudoalteromonas sp. | reverse complement strand
ATATAGCGAAACAACAGGCCTTCGATGCCGTTATCTCGGACGTCAACATGCCGGTTATGGATGGCATCACCCTGATCCGGGAGCTGCGCTCTTTGCCGGAGTATAAATTTACCCCCTTATTGATGTTGACGACAGAATCAGGGTTAGACAAGAAATCGGAAGGTAAGGCAGCCGGTGCCACGGGGTGGATAGTTAAACCCTTTAATCCGGAACAACTGCTGGCCGTACTGAAAAAAGTTATACGCTAGCATCGGAGTGGTGTATGGGGATCGATTTAAGCCAGTTTTTTGAGGTGTTCTTCGAGGAGAGCTTTGAAGGACTGGATGCGATGGAGGCGGAGTTACTGCGTCTGCAACCCGGCAATACCGATAAAGAGACCATCAATACCATATTCCGGGCTGCGCATTCGATTAAAGGGGGCAGTGGAACCTTCGGCTTTACCTCGGTTTCCGACTTTACCCACGTGCTTGAAACCCTGTTGGATCAAATCCGTGAAGGACAGCGTGAGCTGACGGCAGAACACGTGAATCTGCTGCTCAAGTCGGTGGATTGTCTGCGCGATATGCTCTCTGCATTGCAGGCCGAGCAGGAACCGGATTTGACCATAGCCGGGCAGCTGAAGGCGCAATTCGAAAGCATTTTGGGTATGCAACCGAGTGTTGAGCAAGCGCCTCAAGAGTTGGCAGGTCCCGAGCTGAAAACCTACGATATCGTTTTTAAACCGATGCGCCACCTGTTCAAAACCGGCAACGAACCCCTCTATATGATTGCCGAGCTTGCCGAACTCGGGACGCTGACGACACAGGTCAATCTTGACGAACTCCCCGATGTTCGTGCAATGCAGCCCGACGAATGTTATCTGGCCTGGCACTTTACACTGGAAACCGAAAGCGATGAATCCGCTATTCGGGAAATTTTCGAATGGGTAGAGGACGACGCTGAAATCAGCATTACCGCCTGTGGTGGTGTCTTCATGGACGTACTGCAAGAAAGCGCCGAGGGTGAGCGCCGCGAACAGTTGGCGGTTGCGGGCCAGGGCAAGGTAACGCCGGTCGCTGCCGCCGTCGAAGGCGGTAAATCAGCCGGCCAGAGCGAATCCTCCTCGATACGCGTCGGCATCGACAAAATCGATTCCCTGATAAACATGGTGGGTGAACTGGTTATTACCCAGGCCATGCTCAGCCAGGTCGGAGAGCGGGAGTTGAACGAGCAAACCATGGTGGCGCTGCGGGAAGGGTTGGCGCAACTGGCCCATAATACCCGGGACCTGCAGGAAAACGTGATGCGCATCCGTATGTTGCCCATCAGTTTTGTGTTCAGCCGCTTTCCCCGGCTGATTCGGGATCTTTCGCAAAAGCTCGGTAAAGAGGTGGAACTGAAGCTGCTAGGCGAGCAGACCGAGCTGGATAAGACCGTGATGGAGAAAATTTCCGACCCGATGATCCATCTGGTGCGTAATTCCCTCGATCATGGCTTGGAGTCGCCGGAAAAACGCATAGCCGCGGGCAAAGATCCGATCGGCAAGGTTACCCTGAACGCCTTTCACCAAGGGGGCAATATCGTCATTGAAATCATGGATGACGGTGCCGGGTTGAATACCGCTAAGATTCGGGAAAAGGCGCTACTCAATAACCTCATTGGTGAAGACGATGAATTGAGCGATGAGGAAATCCAAGAGCTAATTTTCCAGCCAGGTTTTTCCACCGCGGATGAAGTGAGCGATATTTCGGGTCGCGGGGTCGGCATGGATGTGGTGAGGCGCAACATTCAGGCGCTGAACGGTTCCATCGAGGTGTCGTCGGCACCCGGCGTCGGTTCAACCTTTACCATACGGCTGCCGCTTACTCTGGCCATTTTGGACGGACAGCTGGTGCGGGTTGCCGAGCATACCTACATCATTCCCCTGGTATCCATCGTCGAATCGTTGCAGGTGGACCTAAGCCAGATCAATCAGGTGGGTAAAGACTTGGACGTACTACGCTTGCGTGATGAGTACATTCCTATTTTGCGCCTATACCGAATCTTTAATCACCGAGGTGCCATAGAAGAGATCGACAAGGCGCTATTGGTGGTGGTGGAAAGCGATAACCAGAAGGTGGGTGTGCTGGTCGATGATCTGCTGGCGCAGCAGCAGGTGGTGATAAAAAGCCTCGAAGCCAACTATCAAAAGGTCAACGGCGTGTCCGGCGCAACCATATTGGGTGACGGCAGGGTATCGCTGATTGTCGATATTACCGGGCTGATCAAGCTTTCCGGGCTTAAGAAACCGGGCAGCCAGGAGCTGATGTTCGATTCGGAAATCATTGGAGGGGAACAATGAGCGGCGAATCTAACGCGTTGCGTGAGCAATCCATGATCGAACCCGAGCAGGACGAAAAGCAATATCTGACCTTTCTGATGGCGGGTGAAGAATACGCTATCGACATTCTTTCAGTGCAGGAAATTCGCGGTTGGGAAGAGGTTACCGCGATCCCTAACGCACCTGTCTTTGTGAAGGGGGCGATAAACCTGCGGGGAACCATAGTGCCGATTATCGATTTACGCTTGCGTTTCGGTTTGGCCCCTTCGGAATACGGCCCCCTTACGGTGGTGATCGTGGTAAAGGTGAAATACGGCAGTGTCACTAAAATTATGGGCATAGTGGTCGACGGCGTGTCGGATGTGTACAGCATCAATCCCGGGGAAGCCAAGGTGGTCCCCGATTTCGAACAGTCAGAAAATGCAGACTTCGTCAGCGGCCTGGTTAATGTCGGCAAGAAAATGGTCGTCATACTGGATTTGAAAAAAACCTTGGATATTCAGGCATAAGCCTGAGACCAAGCTAGCAAAAGGTGGAAACAGCATGGGATGGTTAAGTAACTTAGCAAAGCAGGAAAACAGAGAATGCGAACATATCCTGGCGGCGCTGAATAAATCGCAGGCGATGATCGAGTTTACCCCGGAGGGTAAGATCATCACGGCTAACGACAACTTTCTCTCTTTGCTCGGATACAGACTGGATGAAATCCAGGGGCGTCACCATTCAATTTTCGTCGCTACCGAGTATGCTTCCAGCGAAGATTATCGAAATTTCTGGCAACGTCTCGGGCGCGGGGAGTTCGTCTCGAGCCGTTTCAAGCGTGTCAGCAAAAGCGGTGAGGAAGTCTGGATTCAGGCGACCTACAATCCCGTTATCGATCACCATGGGCGTTTGCTGAAAATAGTAAAATTTGCCACCGACGTAACCGCTCAGAAACGAGCGGAAGAGGCAGCCGCCAAAGCGGCGGACCTGGCGAATGCGCTTAAGGTCTGTCAGGCCAACGTGATGATTGCCGATAACGACCTCAATATTATTTTCGTCAACGATGAAGTGGCGAAAATGTTGCGCATTCGGGAGGCCCAGATCCGTACGGCGTTACCGAACTTTTCCGTCGATGCGCTGGTGGGAACCTGTGTTGATGACTTTCACGTCAATCCGATGCATCAGCGACAGCTGTTAAAGGAACTCAAGCAACCCCATAAAACCCAACTTTCGCTGGCAGGACTGAGTTTTAACCTGATAGCCTCGCCCTGGATTGGCCATAAGGGAGAGCGGATCGGAACCATCGTCGAGTGGGAAGACGTGACAGAGCAGTTGGCCAAAGAGCGGCAAGCGCAGGAGCTTGCCGCGCACAATGCACGAATTTCCAGCGCTCTCGACGTATGTCAGGCAAATGTCATGCTGGCGGACACGGATTTCAACATCGTGTACGCCAATACCTCGGTCATGGAAATGTTGCGCAACAATGAAGCTCAACTGCGCACCGTGCTGCCGCATTTCGATGTCGACAAGTTGGTCGGCACCAATATCGACGGTTTCCATGTCAACCCGGCTCACCAGCGTGGGTTGCTGGAACGCCTGAGCAATGTTTATAAAACAGATATCAAGGTTGCCGGTTTCACCTTTGGCCTTATCGCGACGCCGGTATTTGACGACCAAGGTAAGCGGGTCGGTACCGTTGTTGAATGGGACGATAAGACCGAGCGCTTGGCCAGAGAGATTGAAGAGCAAGAAAAAGCGGCTCACAATGCCCGTATTTCAAGAGCTTTGGACGTTTGCCAGGCAAACGTCATGCTGGCAGATACGGACTTAAACATTGCGTATGTAAACGAGTCTGTTCAGACCATGCTGCGTTCTAATCAGGCTCAATTACGCACCGTTTTACCGAATTTTGATGTAGATAAGCTCGTCGGGACAAACATCGATGGTTTCCATGCCAATCCGGCACATCAGCGCGGCATGCTTGAGAAGTTGAAAGATGTTTACCGCACCGACATTAATGTAGCGGGCTTTACTTTCGGCCTGATCGCAACCCCGGTATTCGATGATGAGGGTAACCGGGTTGGTACCGTGGTCGAGTGGGATGACAAGACCGAACGTCTGGCCTTGGCCGAGAAAGAACAGCAAGTGGCGAGGGAAAACCTGCGGGTACGCAGGGCGTTGGACAATGTGGCGACCAATACCATGATTGCCGATGACAAATTCGACATCGTGTATATGAACGATGCCGTGTTGCAGATGATGCGTCATGCCGAGCAGGATCTGCGCAGGGATCTGCCTAATTTTGACGCCGCCAACCTGATGGGTCAGAACATCGACGTATTCCACAAAAATCCTCAGCACCAGCGCAGCATGTTGGCCAGACTCGAAAGCACCTACCGCACGCAGATTCAGGTTGGTGGCCGCACCTTTGCGCTGGTTGCCAACCCAATCGTCTCGGAAGAAGGTGACCGTGTGGGTACCGTGGTCGAGTGGAACGACAGGACCAACGAGGTGGCCATAGAGCAGGAGATCAACGCCCTGGTGGAGTCGGCCCGTAAGGGTGAGCTGAATGCCCGGGTGGATGAACAGGGTAAGGAAGAATTCTTCCTGCGTCTGGCACAGGGATTAAACAGTCTGGTATCCGTGGTGGAAGAAGCCGTGTCCGAAACCGCCAGCATGTTGGATTCCCTGGCGCATGGTGATCTCACCCAGCGCATCGAACGCGACTACCAGGGCGCATTCGATAAACTCAAGCGCGATGCTAACAGTACCGCGGATAAACTTACCGAGGTGATCGAAAAGATCAGCAGTGCCGCGAATCTGGTAGCCACCGGCGCCGAGGAAATCTCCCAAGGCAATATCGATCTCAGTCAACGTACCGAAGAGCAGGCTTCTTCACTGGAAGAAACCGCATCAAGTATGGAAGAGATGACCAGCACGGTACGGCAAAATGCGGATAACGCGAAACTGGCCAGCGATCTGGCTGCCGAAGCGAGGGATAAGGCAACCCAAGGGGGGGCGGTGGTGAACCGTGCCGTGACCAGCATGGCTGAGATTAACGACTCCAGTAAGAAGATTGCGGATATTATTGGTGTGATCGACGAAATTGCATTCCAGACCAACTTGTTGGCGCTCAATGCCGCCGTCGAAGCCGCCAGGGCCGGCGAGCAGGGTCGCGGATTTGCCGTTGTCGCCGGCGAAGTGCGCAATCTGGCACAGCGTTCGGCCGGTGCCGCCAAGGAGATCAAGGAGCTGATCAGAGACAGTGTCGGCAAGGTAGAGGACGGCACTCTGCTGGTCAACGAATCCGGCTCGACGCTGCAAGAAATAGTCAGTGCGGTGCAAAAAGTGACGCAAATGGTGAGTGATATTTCCATCGCCTCTGAGGAACAGAGCTCTGGCATTGAGCAGGTCAATAAGGCCGTGGCACAGATGGATGAGATGACACAACAAAACGCCGCCCTGGTGGAACAAGCCTCGGCAGCGGGTCAATCCATGGCGGATCAGGCCAACAGCATGCGTCAGTTACTGAGCTTCTTCTCGGTTGATAGTCGCGCTCAACTTTCTGCGCCGATGGCACGTCAAATCGCTCCACCCAGAGCGGAGCCCGCGCGACTGACTCGCGCGGGTAAGAACTTTACCGAGTCAGAAGAAGAGTGGGAGGAATTCTGAGGGAATAGAGGATGACGGGTCGGTGTGAAACCGGCCCGCCGAGTCTGGCACAGCCGGGAGCGAGGCTGAATGAAAGAGTTTCCTTTTACAGACACTGATTTCGCAACCATATCCGAATGGGTGTACGATGCCTGCGGTATTGTTTTAGGAAGCCATAAACGGGAAATGGTCTATTCGCGCCTGACCAAACGGATACGGCTTTTAAAATTAGATACCTTCAAGGCCTACCTGGACTATGTCGAGGCCTATCGTGAAATAGAGTTCAGCGAGTTTATCAATGCATTAACCACCAACCTGACCTCCTTTTTCCGCGAGCAGCATCATTTCGATTACCTACGTGAACATATAGTGCCGCTGTTGTTGGAGCGCAACCGCCACTCCAAACGCATCCGTATCTGGTCGGCCGGTTGCTCCACTGGTGAAGAACCCTATTCCATCGCCATGACGATCAATGATCTGCTGCCGTGCAGCGGGTGGGACATTAAAATTTTGGCCACCGATCTGGACTCGAATGTGCTGACGACGGCGCAAGCGGGTTGTTACGCCTATAGCAAGGTTGAAGGCTTGTCACCCGAGCTGATTAAACGTTGTTTTTTGCGCAGCGCCGACGGGGAAATCGCCAAGGTAAAGCCGGAAATCATGCAGTTGATTCATTTTAAGCGCCTTAACCTGCTGGAACCCTGGCCGATGAAGGGCCTGTTCGATGTGATTTTTTGCCGCAATGTCGTGATCTACTTCGACAAGGTAACCAAAGATCGCCTTTTTAATCAGTTTGCCCGTCAGATGAGCAACGACGGATATCTGTTTTTGGGTCATTCGGAATCCATGGGCGCCCACCAGTCTGCCTTCAAAAATCTGGGCAAGACCATGTATCGTAAAGTCGATGATGATGCACGTATTTAAGCCCGTTTTGCCGGGATTCGAACATGTTAAGCGCTATTGGGACAGTGGGCGGGACAAGGTTGTTGCTAAGGTATTGCCCGGAGAATTTTACGTCAGCAAGCAGGACGAACTGATCACGACCGTGCTTGGTTCCTGTATCGCGGCCTGTATTTATGATGAGAAAATGGGCATCGGGGGAATGAATCATTTTATGCTGCCGGTCGATCATCACCATGGCACCATACGCGCCGACAGCCTTAATTGTCGTTATGGCAACTGGGCGATGGAACATCTGATCAACGAAATCATGAAAAACGGCGGTGCTAAAAGCAGATTGCGGGTTAAATTGTTCGGCGGCGGAAAAATAATCAGTGCCCTGACCGACATAGGTGAAGGTAACATCCAATTCGCCTATTCTTATTTAACTCAGGAGCATCTGCAATTGGTGGCTCACGATGTTGGTGGGATCTGGCCGCGTAAGATTATTTTTTCTCCGGAAACCGGTAAGGTACACGTAAAACGGTTGCGTAGCCTGCACAACGATACGATTCAGAAACGCGAAGTGCGTTACTTGCATGAAATCGAGCGTCAGGATACGCAGAGTGATATTGAGCTGTTTTAAGGGATATCCATGATAAAGGTATTGGTTATCGATGATTCTCCGCTGATACGCGGCTTGTTGAGCGAGATACTGAATCGGGCCAGAGATATTCAGGTGGTGGGCGCTGCAGCAGACCCGTATCAGGCGAGGGAAATGATAAAGCAACTCAGTCCCGACGTACTGACCCTGGATGTCGAAATGCCGAAAATGGATGGCATTCAGTTCTTAAAGAACCTGATGCGGCTGCGGCCCATGCCTGTGGTGATGATCTCTACCCTGACCCAACAGGGGGCTCCTGCGACGCTGGAGGCCTTGGAAATTGGCGCAGTCGACTTTTTGCAAAAGCCGACCCGGGAAGTAGCCA
>JBNKEN010000174.1:0-8185 GCA_050288805.1 Pseudoalteromonas sp. | reverse complement strand
GTGGTCTCACCGGCCAGTCAGGCCACCAACTGGTTGATGGTGCAGGGAACCGAAGCGCCCGGCGCCGCGGATTTTCGCAGCGGCGGCCACCTGCAACCGCAATATACCTATCATTCCGCGACGCCCCTGAGCGGCTTGACCGGCGGGGCCGCACGTTTTAACGGCAAGGTGGTGGCGCAGAATCTGGCGGGTCCTGAACTTACCAGTCAGGACCAGCTTACTTTGCGTCGTGCCGCATTCAGAATGCGCGGTAAGGCAGGGGAAACATTCAATTACTTTGTCCAGTTCGAAGCGGGGAGCAATCTGCTGACCTACGATCCCTTCGGCGAACGGGCCAGGACGGTAGGACTTTCCGAGCTGAGCATGACCTGGAACGGTATTCCGGGGGCGCGCCTGCGGGCAGGGCTGTTTAAAAATCCGGGGTCGGAAGAAGTGTTACAGGGCCTGGCTGCCCAGAATTACACCGAGTTCAGTGATTTCCAGGGGCGTGTCAACCTAGAGCGTTTCAGCACCGGCGGGGCCCGTCTTGGCGGTTCGCCGCAGCAGGCCGGTATGGGTGATGCAGTGACCTCGTCCTATGGCAGCAGCGTGTTTCGCGACTGGGGAATTCAGCTGTTTGATCGTTTTCAAAACGAGCAGTGGGATGTTGGTTATGCGCTCAAGCTCGGGCGCGGCGACGCCTTGTTTGGTTCGGGCCAAGATAACACCAGACCGGAACTGTATCTCTACGGCTCCGCCGAATACCGTTTACCCGGGACTGCTAAGGCAAAGGGACAGGGCATCAAAAGCTACCTGTGGTATCAAAACGGCGAACGCCGCTTCGCCAGCGACATCGAACAGCACCGCTATACCAGGGTGCGTTACGGTTTTGGCGTAAAGGCGCTCGGTGAGTTTATCGAGCTGGGCTTAAAGCAGCGAGTACAGCTGGAATGGATGCAGGCCGATGGCATGATCTTCACGTCTCCGGCCGGTGGTGTGGCCGGGTTCGACCTGCAATATGCGGCACAGAGCGGCAACAAGGCGCGCGGCGGCTATCTGGATTTCGGCCTGTATCTGACCCCCGAGTGGGAGCTGGGTTTCAGGTATGACCGAAACGAATTGCTGTATGCGACACGTGGTGGGGTCAACCCGGGCAACTACCGGTTGATCCAAGGCTATACCTATGCGCTTAACTACCATTTCAGTCCCAAGCTGCGTATGGCGTTCAACTATATTGATCGCAGTTCAGACAATCCGCGCCGCTATCAGGCCGGGGAAGGCTTTACATCAACTCAGGCGGACGCCCTGACGGCCAACGTCGACAAGCTGGTGGACAACCTCGGAGAGCGGCTGACGCTGCAACTGACCTGGTTTTATTGAAGCTGCAATCTTGCATCCGGTATGGGTGTATAGCGCATGTTGTACAGGGCCTTTGAGGCCCTTTTTTGTTTCAGAATTTCCCTCATCGCGGGCCAAGGTTTTCATCGTCGGTTGTTATTTTGATAACCAGGGTTATGATTTAGTTGCATAAAGACGCATGTTAACCAAGGTGTGGAGAAAGTAATGAAGATAAGGTGTGCGCTCGGTTGCTTGCTGACATTTTTGACTGCGCAGGCGATTGCTCAGTGTCATCCACAGATGTCCGACAACGAGCTGTTATCATGGCGTGAAAACGAATTTTTGCTCGCGGGAAAAGCCGCCTTCCCCGACTTTGCTATGGGGTTGCTCGGTTGTTTGGGTCACCCGAACCCGGCTGTGCGGGACGGGGTGGTATACGAAGGGCTGAGCCGACTGTTGCGTGAGGGAAGGCTGCCGAGCGACCGGGTAGAGGCGCTTTTCCTGGCGCTGCTTGAGATGGTGCGGGACACGACCCCGGATCCGGAAAATTTTCGCAAACCGTTTGCGGCGTTGGTGTTGTCGGAAGTCGTACGGGTCGATCGAATCACCCCCTATTTAACATCCGCGCGGCGCCAGGATGCGGTTATGGCAATCGCATACTACATGCAACAGATAGACGATTATCGCGGGTTTGATGACACGCAAGGCTGGCGTCACGGCGTCGCCCATGGTGCGGATGTGATTTTACAGTTAGCGCTCAACAAACAGCTGAGCAAGACGCAGCTGATCACCCTGCTGGGTGCCGTTGAAGTCAGCCTGGCCCCCGAGCAGCACTTCTATATTTATGGCGAACCGTCGCGCCTAGCCCGGGCGGTTATTTACCTGTTGCTGCGGGACGAGCTGGATCTTGGAATATTAACCGATTATTTGCGGCGTGTCGGTTCTCCCGCGCCGCTCAGCAGCTGGCGCCAGGCCTATTCGGCTAACCGAGATCTTGCCAGGCTCCACAATACGCGGGGATTTTTTTACGCACTGCTGGCGTTGCTCGGAGACAGCAGCGACGCCCGCAGCACGCTGATCAGACGGGAGGTGCTCGGCGTGCTCGGCACTTTCGGTTAAGCCGGGGAGGACACTTCGCTTTATCACCCGCGCGCTGCTATAACATTATGTATTGGCTGGGGTCATCGAGGAGCCGCGTCATAAAGGGAGTGTAAACTTGCCCCTAATTGCGGAGCGTGAATGAAAAATGATTAGAAAATGCCTGATTTCAAGAAGTTTGTGCGTTCTGCTCTGTTTATTCGGTTTTACATGGCAAAGCGTTGCAAGCGAAAAGTACGTCATTGCTGCCGCCGAATTAAGCGGCTTGTTTCAAACCGAGGAGAAACCCGAGGGGCAGGGCGTATATCATCGGCTGTTGTCGCGGATCCTGGTTGAAAGCGGTCTGTATGACAGCTATCAGATTGTTGTTATGCCGATGAAACGTGCCAAGGCCGACTTTCTGAGGAAAGCCTATGCCTGTTACTCTCCCGGTCTGGAGACCTTTGAGGACGACGAAAAAGCAGCCCTTCCGAAAAACCTGCTCAGCAGCAAACCCTTTAACCGGGCCATGGTCAGGGTGGTTTCCGCCAGTGTCGACAGGCTGGTTGCAGGTCCTGCAGACGTGACCGCCAAAGATGCGATCAGCGTGGTGCATGGTGTGCCGGTTAACGACGAGATGAAACGGATGATCGAAAACTCCGGTAAAACCTTTACGGTTCACAGCGAGCTGGAAAACTTAAAGCTGCTGGTGTCGGGTCGGGTCGATCTGATTTTTGCCTTTTACCCTGATATTGTGTTCGCATATAAAGAACTTGGCATGGACTCTCATTTCCCTTACGACGAACACTATGCTCCTTTGGTGATCCACGACAATATTATTTGCCATGCCGAACATAAGCAGGCATTTGACAAGATACAGCTCCGGCTGGAGCGTTATAAACAACAGGGCCTGCTTAAGCTGTTGCTGCAAGATTACTATATCGTGGATGAACCAGACGGCACAGAGAACTGATCCCTATGGAGCGTTTGCCGACCGCGCAAAGAAAAGCCGCCATCAGGCGGCTTTATTTATTTTTAAAGAAGAACCGCTTTTAGCGAAAAACGGGTCTTTTGCGTGCAACGAGCAGAGCGCCGAGGCCCAGTCCGAGGATAACCAGCATTCCCGGTGCCGGTACGCCGTTTGCTCTGGCGATTTCATATGTTCCGCTGCAACGACCTTCGCTGCATGGAAGCGGGCCAAGAAACAGGTAGGCCTGCCACATATGGGTTCCTAGAGGACCGAATCCGAGACAGTTGTTGGAACCGCTGGTGCAGAAGTCTGCGGTGATACCACCGCTGCCGCCGCCTGCAAATTCGTCTATTTCGCCGAATCCGTCGGTATAGGCCAGGTCATCTACCGTACTGAAGATCATGCTGAGATCCCACGAAACCGATCCGATAGTCATGGTGAAATAGCTGAAGTGACTCAACTGAAACGAACTGTTAGGGATAAGATAGCTTTCGTCGACACCGAAATACCCTACATACGACGGACCACTTTCCTGGTTCAACGTGATAGTGTGATCTATCACTACTGCCTGCGCCGTCCAGGCAAAACTGCAAAACAGGCAGGCGGCTAGCGTCTTGAGTATTGAAGAATACCAGCTCATGGTTTGCCTCCTTATATAATTAGTGTGGCTGCGTCCGCGTTAAATACGGGACGGGCATCAAAAAGCAAGAAGTGAACCTGTTTTTTAGTTTGTTGATATTTATGTTTTTTGTTCTGTTTCCATCCTTTTTATGTATAAAAAGTCGACGCCCGTCAGGCGCCATTGTGTTCATCCGCACGGCCCGATTCGACAGGGATTTATTTTCTCGTGGCAACCGACTTATACTGATCCCCTTAGTTGATCAGGATATTAGGCAACCCCGCTAGCCATGGAAATTCGAGCACCTTATTATGCGGTATTTCTGGTAATTGCCCTCATGTGGCTGGTTTTCGCTGTGAACCTGTTGGTTCCCGCGATGGACCTCAACGCGTTAGGCATTGCACCTAGGACGCTTCTGGGCCTGAGGGGGATAGTGTTTTCGCCGTTTCTCCATGCTGACTTACTGCATCTGGTGTCCAATTCCCTCGGAGTGGTGCTGGTTTCGCTGCTTGTAACGATTTCCGTCGGTCGGCAAAAAATGCTGTCGGCTCTGCTGCTGTCGGTGCTTTTTTCCGGGCTTTGGACCTGGCTGTTCTCGCTGGCCTCTGTGGTAATAGGGGCATCGGGCGTGGTGTATTCCCTGATCGGTGTTTTGTTCTCCTATGCCCGTTATTCGCCGTCGCTGCGAAGCTGGCTTAGCGCCTTGCTTGCCCTGTTTATCTTCAGTGGCACGCTGTTGGCGCTCTTCAGGCTGGACCCCGATATTTCATGGGCGGCTCACGCCGGCGGCCTTATTTCCGGGCTGTTGATCGGCCGGTTACTGATAGGGAACAGGCCGTTCCGAGCGAGCTGCAAAGGTTAGCCGTAGAAGCGCGTATAAAAAAGTACGAGGGGTAAAATACTGATAAGCAAGGTAATAAGTATGCCGGTTTTTCCGGCAACGATAAGGTAGCTTTTTTCGGGCTTTTGCGGATTGTAGAACACCCTGACGCTGCCGTCGCCGAAGCGTTTTACCGACGCCAGCTGTCTTTGCAGAATAAATCGCGCGCCGCCGCTTGCAACCATAATCCAGGGAGACACTCTGGAACCCTGGTAGCGTTTTCCCGCCACTTCGTATTCATAAAGTGCATTTGTGACATATTCCTGCTCGGCTCTGGCCCATTCGCTGCCGCCAAGCTTTTTGATATCGGCATAGGCAAGCTGACCACGGGTTGAAGGCCAAAATCGTGTTCTTAGTTGAAAATACACCGAATAGAGACAGGTGGTCAGCGTGTAGACGGCGACCCAGAACCAGACTCCCTTGGGTTCGCCTGCTTCGGCCAGTTGCCACATGGACTGAAAGTACTCGATGAATTCCATAGCAGGGCGGCCTCCTTTCTACCTGACAGCGATCCTGTTGCCGTTAACCATACAAAAAATTGCCGCTGATAGCGAGTTGTGCGGTTGTATTTTGATCTGAATGTATTTCAACCAATTGATTGTAAGCGTGTCTAAACTCTGTCGAAACGGGTGAAGTCGGGCCTTGGCAGCGACTCCAGCACCGAATAAAGGTAGATCACCAAAATACACAGGGCTGCTGCGGCGAGAAACAGCCAGGAGCCGCCAAAATGATCCAGGATCAGGCCGCCACCGAAGGGCGCCAGGGCATACCCCAGTTCGTAGAAGGAGGCTGCACCGAAATAGGCACCGCGCAAGTGCTTGGGTGCCAGGCGGTCGAGGTGAACGTTCATGGTTGGAAAGAGAATGGTTTCTGCCAGGCTCATCACCACGATGGCGCCGATCCAGCCCCAGAAAAAGTCAACAGGGTTAAACCCCAGCCAGATCTGTGACAGCATCAACAGCACCAGGCCTATGCGGATCCGCACCGTCAGGCTGAAGCGCGCCATCATCCTCAGCAGAACGAATTGCGTCGAAATGATGACCAGGGCGTTGGTGAAAATCAGCGCCGAGATGAGTGCCAGCAGATCGGGGGCCTTCGCCCGGGTCAGGTATTGGATCAGCGAGCTGTCCATTTGCGCATAGATAAACATGCACAAAATGTTCGCCAGGATCAGGCATTGCAGCAGCTTATCCTGGCGCAGTATGGCAAGTGTTTGTTTGCGATTGATCTCTGGGGCTTTTGCTGCTGCATTTGTGTCGCTTTCATTGTGCACGCGGCGGGCCTGTTGGCGAAAGCCCCAAAACAGCAATACCAGCAGCAGAGCGAAGGCGCCCGCCGTGATGTAAAAACTCGACTGTTCGCCGGTTAAACCCAGCCATACCCCGGCGAGGGGACCAACGGCGCAGCCGACGTTGACGATAAAATACAGCGACTGCATGGCAAGCTCGCGGGTTTGCGGATCGTCGATAATGTCGCCGATGGCGGCGGAGGTGAGCGGCCGCCAAAGCGACGTGGCAATTGAACAAAGCGTCATGACCGCCACGTAACCGGGCACGGTTTCCACCTCGGCGAGCAGCGAGAACGACACGACATAGAGCACCCCGGTGAGATACATCAGGGTATGGCGACCGACCTTATCGGACAAGGAGCTGCCGATATAGCTGGTGAACACAGATATTACCGCCGCGCTTGACAAGACCATGCCCACCTCGGTGGCGCTGAGGGCAAACTTGTCATATAAAATCACCGCCAGAAACGGCCAGACCATGTAGAAGCTGCCACGGGTGATAAAAGAGCCGAACAGAAAAATCCACATCAATTGCGGAAATTGCTTAAAACGCGCAATGGAGACATCGGTGTGCATGAAAAATCCAAAAAATCTTGAAATTACAAGGCGTCCGGCCTTGCATGAGCGTGAAATAAGGTACCGTAAAAAGTGCCGCGCAGGTATATAAAAAATCAGGGTTCGCCGTAATTTTTTAAGGCAGTTAGCTGTCGCGCCGTGCTGCATGTTTGTAAGCAAAGACAATGGGATTTTTGGCTTGCTTTACCGGGCGGATGGTAGGTCTTGCCAAGTCGGCTCTCCTTCACCGTTAGGGCGAATTCGTTGATTCGGGAATAAACATTTAAATATTACATAAATGTTAATGTTGAATTGCAAAAATGTATCTGTATACTTGCTGTGCCTTTTACCGGAACTTGGTAAGGGGATGTTATTAATCTTTATCATCAAGGAATGAATTTAACGATGACAAATCACCTATTTCGTCCGACTCTTTTGGGCTTGGCCTTATCCGCCGTATTAACTGCCACATCCGGCACTGCACTGGCATTCGATAATCAACCTTCCGAAGCTGAACTCGAAGATTTCAGGGAACGGCTCGACGATTACTTCAGTGACGTGATAGCGAATGCGGAAGTGTTGGCACCCGCGGATACAGATGCGATCACCAGCCTGATAGAAGGTCAGGATGCCGTTGAAGCGATGGATGCCGAACAACTTGAAACGGTCATGCAGGCGTTTGACGCCAACCCGCAAGCCTGGAAGTTACCCGAGGTGATGCACGCCATGGTCGAGCGTCGTGCCAAGGCCAATGCACCGAAAACGGCGTCGGGTTACGATGATGTCGTTGCGATGGCGGTTCCGGGTCTTGAAGAAGGCAAATCGGACGACGATTGCGACTTTATGGTCCCTATCGAAGCGGAGATCCCGGTGGGCACGGTAAGCATGGCGCTGGATGCGGCCAGTGCCTTGATCGCGCCCGGACTGGTGGTGGTTGCCGCCGGTAACGGCACGACAACGCCTAACCCGCTTAAGATTGCCGCGGTTGCTGCTGCTCACGCCGGTAAACTGGTATGGCAGGCGATGAAGTGGGATCGCCAGGTGTCGATCGAATGTAAAAACGCCAATCACAGGCAGTTCGTCTACGACATTATGGGCCCGACACAGGCCCACTACACGCCGAAAAAGGAAATCAAGCTGACCGCCAGTGAACTGGCGTCAACGCCGAATGTGCCTAATCGCGGTGAAATCGAGTATGGTTTCATCATTCAGGGAACCGAAGACGGTAAGCTGGCGGACTTTACCATAGATAAGGTCAAGTATGCGACAAAAGATACGCCGAGTCAGTTTGCGGCGCCTTTGGGTTTCAGCATTGAAGATTTGGGCGCAGGCCTTCAGTATCTTAGGATCCGTGTGGACGGCACCTGGACCAAAGTAAGGCAGATCCAGCTGGAAGTCAGCGACAGCCACACCTATCAAAGCCCGGGTGACGTCGTTCACTACGGCACCTTGCTGTTCGACCTGAAATAGCAACACGTA
>JBNKEN010000173.1:0-4910 GCA_050288805.1 Pseudoalteromonas sp. | reverse complement strand
AAGCCGAACAGGCAGCGGCGCCTCCTGACCTGACGCTAGCGGATTGCGCCATGGACGGCCCTGAGCGCCATCCGCCCGTCCGTCGTAGGCACCGGCGTAATAAACGTCGGTTTGCTGCTTCGGGGTTCTGGCCGACCCAGCTTGACTTCGTGGCCGAAACGTTGGGTTTGCGGGGCGGAGCGTCCCGCATTGGTGATATTGGTGAAACCGGAGGTCAGCGCGCGGCGCAGTTCGGGACTCAACTGGTAGCTGAGAATGGTCTGTTCACGTCGCGGCAAGGGTTGCTTGATTGGCTGCTCCTGCGAGGCACGGGCCGCAGGCACTTGATGCAGTTCGTGCTGTCCCCGCCTTGAGTGCGCTTCGCTGTGATGGAGAAAGCCCAATTGAACGGCGGGCTCAAAGGGCGCATTGACCCCGATGAGCTTCACCGGCTGACGTCCCGTTCTCAGGCCTATATCCAACATCTGCTGTCCCCTAAATAATTAACCCCGTTAAGTGTTAAAACTTGCGCCGGCAAAGTCAAGCCGAAACAAGGAGAAAAGAGATTATGGCCATTGTTTACCAAACCTATTCCTTCGCCGACGCGACCCTCAAGGTGCATATCGCCGCAACCCTGGAACAGGCGGATCTGGCCGTCTGCCAGGTCGCGCTGCGCGGCGGTGCCGCTTCGGATGCCCTATGGTACACCACCGCAAATCGTCACGAGGCCAGTTCGCGCATTTTTGTGTGCGCCAAGGCCATGGCGGATCTCAGCATCTTTTTTGTAAAAAGCCGTGCCGAGGCCAGATGGCTGGCCCCGCACCGCCTGAAAAACCGGCTATGAAGGATCTAGCTGTGGAAACTTCACCAGCTGAGCATGGATCCCCCATTGCTGCGCCAGCGTCTGTTGCGCCAGCTGGGCCTTGCCCTTTTGCGGGTAAGCCCCCAGCAACAGAAGCAGCGCCTTGCGACCGCCCGCATCCTGGTAGTTCAGCACGGCGCCCGGTTCCCCGCCCGCCGTCAACCGCGCCAGTTCCTGTTCTGCCCCGGTCCGCGACTGGTAGGTATTGACCCATAAACCGTATTGCGGATCCGTTTGCCCCGGCAGCAGCAGCAAGGCCTCATCCGTGACCTGTAGCTCCTCATCCTTAAACAACGCCTGTGACGCCGCGTCTTGTTGCGTAGCGACGACACCGACACCAAGCGCTTGCTCCACCTCTTCGGCTTTTTGCTCCGCCGCGGGTAACCAGGCTTTCAGGGGGAAATAGCTGCCGGCCAGATAACCTCCGCCCAACAGCAAGACTACTAATATCAACTTCTTCATACGCTAGTACCCGGCCTAACCGCCGAACAATCCCTTTAGTTTGTCTTTCAGTTTGTCCTTGGCTTTCTCTTTCATTTCGTCCTTCGCCGCATCCTTGAGATCGATACTGGTTTTCACCGCATGGAAAGGGCCCTTGATCCGCACGGGGATCTTGAATCCGGTACTGCTGTCTTGGGTGCCCTGACCCTCGATGGAGTCGACTATGCCCGTCACCAGGCGGTAATCCACCTGGGTTGCGGGCAGATCCACCTTACCTTCACCGCTGATGCGGATCAGCGGACTCAGCATTTTGAGGTCTGTATTGGTGCCGACCCCGGCGGTAAATTTGAAGCTGCCGGAAAGCGCCGAGAAATCGGTTTTTTCCGCCTCGTCAAAACCGCTGTTCAGCCCCTCGGATACTGCCCCCAGGTTGCCCTTCAGCATCTCCTTGGCCTTGCGTACCATCTCCGCAATATTGGCGCCTTTCACCGCCCCGTCGGCAAAATTAAACGCGGCGCTGCCAGCCAGAGCGGAAACGAAGTCTTTTTGGCTCAATCCCTTGGTGGAAAGTTGCCAGTTCAGTGCCCCCTTGCCCATCAACTTATCGAACTTAACCGCATCGCTCAGCAGCGGTTCGGCGTCGATCCCCTCAAGGTCAAAACGGGTGCTGATGCCATAGGGACGACTGCGGGCATCGACAACCACCTCACCCTGTCCCTTGCCCTCGTAGGCATTGAATTCTTCCAGCCCCATTTTCGCCCGACCGTTTTGCAGCTCCAGACGCAGACGGTTTTCCCCCAAACGCACATCCCGCGCCAGCAATCCGGTGGAACGCACAAACAGATTGGCATCCAGCGCCTTGATTGCAGAAAGATCCATCGGCGTATCATCCCACACTACGGGCTGTGCCGGTTCATCGGCCTTGGTTTCCTGCGGCGCGGGCGCGGCTTCCGGCAGGTAGGGGTTCAAATCCAGCATGCCGAGATCCAAATCGCCCTTGACCGCCAGCCGCGGCGCCAGGGTGACGGTGCTTTTGCCCTTGATATCCAGCTTGTCCAAACGGGCGCTGAAATCACTCAAGCTAAAGGTGTTACCTGACAAAGCCAGGTTGCCGCGCACGCTGAAATCGTTGAATGCCTCGTCCTTAGCCGCCAGCTCGACTCCTTGCCATTTGGCAATCTTTTTCACCGAGTCGCCGGTCAACTGCAGGCTGCCCTTGATATCCTGCCCGCCTTCGCTCACCTGACCGTTAAATTTCAAATCGGCCAGTGCCGATTTAAGCTCGGCGCTGACCCTGAAGGGGTTGCCTTCAATCGCCTTGGCCGGGTTGTCGACGACTGCGTCCAGCATAAAGCGCTCGGCCATATAGGTAACCCCTCCCTTTACCTCAAGCGGCTTTCTCAGAGAGGGTAAAAGAATGCTCAGTTCAAGATCGCTGATTTCCTGAAGCGCACCCGTCTGGCCGTCGCGATAGGTAAAGCGACCGCCGTACACGGCCACTTCACCCAACTGAACGTCTACACTGTCGGGCGATTTAACCAGCCCGCCTTGTTTAGCCTCGGCGCTCTGGGAATCGCCTGCGAAAAACTGCCAGTTCGGATTGCCGTTGCCGTCGGTTTCAAGCAACACATCCGGTTCACTGATAACAAACTTTTCCAGCTTAAAATCCCCCGAAAGCAAGGACAGCCAGGGAATATGAATCGCCAGCTGCTTCATGCTGGCCATGTCTGGCCGCGAGCCGCCTTGCATATTGCTGAAATGCACGTCGTTCAGTTCCAGGGTCAGTGAGGGAAAGATCGAAAGCGACTTCTCGCCACGAATAGCCAAGGTCCGCCCCGTGGTTGCTTCGACCTGACCGGTCACTTCCGCGAACAACGCATCCTTCGGGATCAGAAACGGAGCGATCACTGCAACGGCCACCAGCAACAGCAGCACGGCACCGATAATTTTTGCCAAGGTTTTCATTTTATTCCTCTTTCCTTGCAGGCTTTGTACTTATGATAGCGTCACAGCGCTAAAAGTCATGTCGGAAGCTGCAGTTTAATGCCGATTCATTAATGTGGGATGATATCTCTGCGGCGAGACGCAAGTCGGTGCGCTGTGGCTTTGAATTATTGATAAAGTCAATATTGCATCGGAATTATATCTGAGTATGATGCACAGCCCCGCATAACGCGGGGCTTGTTGTACCTACCGCGGAGTAATGAACCGGCATGAAGAAGTTGCTGATCGCCCCCTCAAAAATGGCCCTGCCCCAGGTTGAAAGCCAGATTTACCAGAACATACTTAAACAGGCCGCCGACATCAGTCTCAACCTGATGGCGGTGAAGGTGGAAAACCACCCGGAGCAATTTCTTCCCTGGTGTTATGAGCTGCTGGATGCGGCAAAAAATCGCATTAACTTCGATCTGCTGGATGCCGCACAGATGCCCACGGTCAAAAAACTGCACGATCTGCTTACTTCCGCCATCAGCTACCTGCAGGTCAAGATGTTGCGCATCGCCCCTTGGCCCGTCGTTGCCGGTTTTATCGCACAACACCAAGAACTGTTGGCTTTAGACGAGCGCCTGGCACTCACCGATTATATTAAGGGAATACGCGAAACAGCACTGGCTGACATGATCATCGAAGACAGACTGGCGTTTGCCGGCAAGCATGCCGCCAACCTGGATCCGGGCGTTTATCGATTCGATGTGGAATGGTTTGCCGCAACAAAAAATGCCAAGGCGTTTCATCAACTGCTCGCTGAGCATCCCGCTGCATTAGACGCTGCGT
Organism: Pseudoalteromonas sp.; assembly: GCA_050288805.1. Lineage (GTDB taxonomy): Bacteria > Pseudomonadota > Gammaproteobacteria > Enterobacterales > Alteromonadaceae > Pseudoalteromonas. The sequence continues at coordinate 853 of JBNKEN010000173.1, read as the reverse complement.
TGGCGCATATTCCCCTGGAAGGCGAAGTGACCGAGACCCAGTATGATGCCTTTTGCGACGCCTATATCGGCGCCTTTGAGCTGCTTGAAGACGAACAGGCCAGTCTGCTTCCGGCCACTCGCCTGCTGGCCATGCGTCGACCCGATGTCTTTGTTCCCCTCAGTAATAATCGTCTCGACGCCCTGTGCCTGGGCCTCGGTCTGAACAAACCCGGAAACCGCGATTTCCACGGTTATTGGCAGGATATCGTATCTGCTCTGGCGCGCCTGCCCTGGTTTACCATGCCCGTTGATGAGACGGAACAACTGGAACAGAAACTGGGTGCCATTCGCGCTCTGCTGCCAACCCTGTTCTATTATACCGACCACGAAACGGTGCGAAACTCGAACTATCTGAAGCTGCTGAACAAACCCAAAAAGGCGTCATCCGCAACCAAGGGCACTCGTCGAGGCCGTGAGTCGGCAGAGGTATTGGTTGATCGCGCCCTGATGGCACAAGAGATACCCGAGCATATTCGTGCCAAGCGGGACTCCATTATAGCGGAAGTGGAGAAGGGGCGTAGCGTAGAGGAAACCATTTCCCTGATGCGCACCATCTTTGGATAAGTAAAACCCAAAACCGGGTTAAGACTCAAAGCAAAGCATAGTTAATGCACCTTAACGGGCGGAATGGCGATTTTTTGCACCGCCCGGGTGCAATCCCTTCCCAAATTTTTTCTCACAACTTTGACCTTATATGTCTAATTACCTATTTTTAATAGGGAATTATGTAGTTATAAATAGTTGGCACAGGCATTGCCCCTTTCGCCTTTGAAATCTGAATCATGCGCTACAACAGGAATCACTATGTTTAT
>JBNKEN010000172.1:0-2078 GCA_050288805.1 Pseudoalteromonas sp. | reverse complement strand
CATCTATCGAGGCGGGCCAGTTCCAGCAGCCCTATTTGCAGCTCCGGGTTTTCGTGCTTTGCAGGGCGAGGGCGCCAGGTTTCGAGGCGAACCTCGGGCTGAGGTTCAATCTTCAGTACCTTTTGTAGCCTTTCGCCATACAGGGTCGCGGTGTCGGTGGCATTCCGACTGCAGGCCGTCAACAGAAGAACAAGACTAAACTTGGTTATAGGGTGCTTCAGCAAGACGTTTTTTCACCGTAAACAGTAATAACACGGCCGCAACGGACAGGCCGACAATGATCCCGAGCCAAAATCCCTGCGCGCCCATGGGCGCGAAAACCAGATCCGTTTTCGCCAACACATAACCTAGTACAAAACCTATCAACCAGTACGACACGAAGGTGATATAGGAAATCGGCGCCGTGTGTTTAAGTCCTCGTAAGATGCCAGAAGCGGTGACCTGCAACGCATCGGGCAATTGGTAGAGGCAAGCGAGCACCAGGATGCCGGAAGCCAGCACGATAACGTCCGGATCGTCGCTGAACCAATGGCTGATCATCTCCCGTCCAAGATAGGTGACGGTGGCGACAAACAGGGCTACCAACACCGCCATTACGAAGCTGGTGTTGGCGGCGGTTCTAAGCTCCGGGTAGTTTTGCTGCCCGGCCAGGTTACCTACACGGATACAGACCGCCATGGAGAGGCTGAGCGGCATCATAAACAACAGGGTCGTGACGCTGGCGGCTACCTGATGACCTGAAACGACGATGGCGCCCAGTTCGGCAATAAACAGCGGAATACACGCAAACAAGGTCACCTCGAACAGCATGGCGAGGGAAAGCGGCAGGCCGATGCGAACCAGGGTGGCGATTGCCGCCGGTTGCGGCGGGGCGAAACTGTGTAACAGAGCGCGCCCGTCGATGCGTTTGCTGTACATGCTGAAAAACCACTGTGCCAGGCCCATGACCCAGTACACCAGCGCGGTGGCAAGACCACAGCCGGCGCCGCCGAGGGCGGGCATTCCTAACTTACCGTAGATAAACACGTAGTTTGCCGGAATATTGATGGCCAGGCCGAGCAGACTGATATAAAGGGCCGGTTTGGTGTACGCCTTGCCTTCGGCAAGGTTACGATATACGGAATAAAGTAAATAACCGGGCAGGCCAAATTTCACGTAGTCGATGTAGTCACGGCTGAGCGCCGATATTTTCGGCTGGGTATCTAGCATGGCGATAACCGCAGGGGCCAGTTCCGCCAGCGCCAGCCCGGCAACACTCAGCAGTAAGGCAAGATAAAGGCTTTGCTGGAAATAATAACGGATCCCCTTCGCGTCGTTCGCACCGTGGCACTGCGCTACCATGGGGGTCAGGGCGAGCAGCAGGCCTTGCAACGTTAACATCAGCGGGTTCCACAGTCCGGTGGATACCGACAGGGCCGCGAGATCGACGGGGCTGTACCTGCCCGCCATCAGGGTGTCGGTTACCGACATTAACACCAGGGTCACCTGGGCGAGAAAAACGGGCACGGCCAACGCAAACAGGCGACGGGCTTCCCACTGACAGAACTTCATACCGACCGTTAACTGAGATAGAATGCAGCCTGTTATTGTAACGGTTAAGAAAAGCAAAAAGAAAGGAAATACGATGTTTACCGGAATCGTACAAACTCAGGCGTCTGTTATCGCAAATCGGCTGGAAAACGGCGTATCAAAACTGGTGCTTTCGGTCGACAAACGCTATTTGCAGCAGCTGGATCTGGGGGCAAGCATCGCCATCAATGGTTGTTGCCTGACCGTGGTCAAGGTAGAAAGCGCCGTCAACGATGTGGTCGGGCAGGTGTTTTTCGACGTTATCGATGAGACCCTGAAACTCACTAATCTGGGTGCTCTTCGGCGTGGCGACAAGGTGAACTTCGAGCGCTCCGTGACCTTTGGCACCGAACTTGGCGGGCATATCGTGTCGGGACATATTCATTGTACGGCCGACGTGGTGGAGGTCGTACGTGAAGAGGGTAATTGCCGAATCCTGCTTGCGGTGCCAAAGCTGTGGCTCAAGTATATTCTTTACAAGGGGTTTGTGTCCGTCAACGGCGCCAGCC
>JBNKEN010000171.1:0-2296 GCA_050288805.1 Pseudoalteromonas sp. | reverse complement strand
TGTGTGACATGGAAGGTAAAAGCGGGCTGCTAAGGGTGCGCTAGGCGAACGTGTCAATTAACGCCCGGCAAACTCCTCTATTTTTAACGCCAGCTGCTCTTCCAGGCTTTCTTCCAGCAAGGATGGATCGCTGCCAAAATAGGACAGGTAGGTTTCCAGCTGCTCCCGGGCGAGCAGTTTTCCCGCCAGACTGTAGCTGACCTCCGGCTTACGCTTGTCATAGCGCGGCACGAACACGCAGTCGGCATAATAAGGCAACGCTATCCGGTCGCCGGCAAACAGGCAAAACGCCTCGATATGATCGACGCCGTCGGGTCCCAGGCAACCCGGTTCCACCCGGTAAAGCAGTTTGAGTTTCTGATGTGGGGCGAGTACTTTCATGTTACTTCTGCGTCTTCTCTTCGGGTGTCAGGAAAAATAGCACACGGCGGATTTTTCCGTCGGCCACCTGATAGCTGGTAATAATTTCAATCCGCTTATCTACCACACCCTCTTTTTCGGTACAAGACTCGTCGATTTCGTGGTCGATGACAAAATCCCCCTGCACGATGCGCTTAACCGGCATGGAGCGGGCACACTTGAGCTTTTTAAACATCAGGCCGTAGCGCTTTATCAGCTCAACCTTGCCGCTGAACATCAGCTCACCGGGAAACTTGTAAAATTCCACGTCCTCGCTGAACAGCGGCACAAAGGCGTCGATATCGCGCGCATTGTAGGCGCGGACCAGTTTTTCGATGAGCCGGGCGCTTTCGCTGGTCTGAATGTCCTCCGCCCTTTGCGTGTCCGGCTGCGCCTTGGCAAACACCGCGAAAACAAGGGCCAACAAAAGCCCTGAGCGAGCCATACTTGGTAATCGCATTTCCTCTCCTAAATGAGCTTCAAGACCAGTACTGTTCCACCGTAACCTGGCCGGGTTTGCGCCGCCTATGGCGTTCATAACCCAGGCTTTTCAGCAATTCTACCGTGTCTTTCACCATATCCGGGTTGCCGCAGATCATAAACTGGGCGTTTTGCGGCGTCGCTGTCAGCTGGGCACGCTCAAACAGGCTGCCGTCCTGAAGCCGTTCGGTGATGCGTCCCGTCAGGCCGTGCGGGTTTTCCTCACGGCTGGTCAAGGTGATGACGCTGAGCTCCGGGTAGGCGGCGATCAGGTTGTCGATCAGGTGGCGATAGCTGAGATCCTCATGGCGGCGCACCCCGTGCACCAGCACGATGCGCTTGAATTTAAGCCAAGGCTCCGGGGTTTGCAATATCGACAAAAAGGGGCCGATGGCCGTGCCGGTCGAGAGCATCCACAATTGTTCGGCGTCCGGCACTTCGTCCATGGTAAAAAAGCCGCTGGCGTCGGTCTGTACATCCACCTCGTCGCCGGGTTTCAGTTCGGCCAGGGCCTGCGAAAGTCGCCCGTCTTCCACCCTGATAAGGTAAAACTCCAGCACCTCGTCCGTCGGCGAGTTGACGAACGAATACGCCCTGGCATGGCGATCGCCGTCCAGCGTCAGCGCCAGCTTGGTAAACTGCCCGGCGGTAAACGGCCGAATGTCGGCTTCAATGCTCAGGCTGAACAACCTGTCGTTCCACCAGTGCACTTTTTTTACCTTGCCTTTCACCCAGTTAGCCATGCACCCTCCACGCGATTCGGTTTATTAAAACTTGGCAACGAAGCGCCGGAAAGTCAAAAAATCCCGCCCAAACCGCACATAGAAATAATCAAGACCCGGTTACCCCCTCTCTGGTTTCGCCGTTATCATGTCGTATTATCGAGGAAAACATCGCGGCTTCTTCCTGCGGCCGATTTAGGCTAAGCTCATAAGCGGTTGTGCTGGTTCAATAAATATTTGAGTTTCCACCCTGTGTGGGATTCAAAAATTGAACCGTGCGGGCTGCTGTTAAACCGTTATTTTCCGATCACAAAAAAACAAAAAACGGGCCTTTCCCTTGAGAACACTTATTTATACGGTACTTGCGTTAATCGCGTTTGCGGCGAATTCGGTTTTATGTCGCCTGGCGCTCGGAAACGAGCAGATTGACGCGGCGAGTTTCACCTCGGTGAGGCTGATTTCCGGCGCCGTTATCCTGGCCATGGTGATGAAATACACGTCCCCTAAGGGCAAACCCGCGACAAAGGGCAGCTGGCGTTCCGGGCTGATGCTGTTCGTCTATGCGGTGGCCTTCTCCTTCGCCTACGTCACCCTCGACACCGCAACGGGGGCGCTGATCCTGTTTGGCGCCGTGCAGATCACCATGATTCTTGCGAGCATATTCAAGGGAAACAGACTGCACTATGCGGAATGGG
>JBNKEN010000170.1:0-2346 GCA_050288805.1 Pseudoalteromonas sp. | reverse complement strand
CTCACTAAGACTTTTCAAAAGTGGTGGGCGCAGGAGGATTCGAACCTCCGACCGCCTGGTTCGTAGCCAGGTACTCTATCCAGCTGAGCTACACACGCGAAATGGCGGAGAAGGAGGGATTCGAACCCTCGATAGGGCTACAAACCCTATACTCCCTTAGCAGGGGAGCGCCTTCAGCCACTCGGCCACCTCTCCGTCTTGTGGGGCGTATATTAATGGCTAGAAAAAATAAGTCAAACACTTTTCAGTGTAAAATGGGCCAGATGCTCAGTGTTTGTACACTAGGGGATGAAATTGGCAATTAACCTTGCAGATCAGGGCTCGTACGACACATTTAAACGTTTCAGTTGCAGTTTCAGCATGTCGACCTGACGCAAGTCTTGCTTCACCTCATCGAGGAACTGATCCTGGTATCCGAGGCGCTCAAATTCACGTAAACAACTGCGATAATATTGTTCGCGCTGCTTGTCTGTTTCGCTGTCTAAAAACAGTTTGTTGTAGCCTGGCTGTGACATGATAACCACCTCTTTACTCTGCCTGATACCTTAAGTTTATTCAGGTTCGTTATTTGAACCATAGGGAAAACCCCCCAGCCAAAACGGGTAAACTCACTCACCCTATAAAGATCAAAGAGTTATAACAAATAAAACCCAATTTCAGGAACAAAATCAAGCTTTTCCTTAGCGTTATTGGGAAATATCTCACACCGGGCATCAGCGAAGCGGAAACAAACAGCTGTTTGATAAACATAAAAAAAGCGCGAACGAGTCGCGCTTTCTGGCAATCCGGGCTTAATTACTCGGCCAGCGGACGCATATGCGGGAACAGGATAACGTCCTTGATGGTCGATGAATCGGTAAACAGCATCACCAGACGGTCGATACCAATACCCTCACCCGCCGTCGGCGGCAAACCGTATTCCAGCGCGCGAATGTAATCGTCGTCGAAGTGCATGGCTTCGTCGTCACCGGCGTCTTTTTCTTCAACCTGACGGGCAAAACGCGCCGCCTGATCTTCTGCATCGTTCAGCTCGGAGAAACCGTTCGCCAGCTCACGGCCGCCGACGAAGAATTCGAAGCGGTCGGTGACAAACGGATTTTCGTCGTTACGACGGGCCAACGGCGATACTTCCCACGGATATTCGGTGATGAAGGTCGGTTGGATCAGCTTGTGCTCCGCCGTTTCTTCGAAGATTTCGCACATAAACTTGCCCGGGCCCCAAACGCAGTTTTCAGGGATCTTCACATGCACCTGTTTGGCATAGGCCTTCAGTTGCTCGAAGTGGTTTTCCGGATCCTTGAATACGGCGGCATCGAAGTCAGGGTTGTACATCATGATGGCATCGGCCATCGACAGACGAGTGAACGGCTTGCCGAAGTCGTATTCGATGGTTTCAACGGTTTCGCCGTCGCTGTTTTTCACCGTGTTAACCACGACTGTGGTGCCCAATACGTCCTGGGCCACGGTGCGCAGCATGTCTTCGGTCAGGTTCATCAGGTCATGGTAATCCGCATAGGCCTGGTAGAACTCGATCATGGTGAATTCCGGGTTATGACGGGTCGACAGACCTTCGTTACGGAAGTTACGGTTGATCTCGAACACGCGATCGAAGCCGCCCACCACCAGGCGCTTGAGGTAAAGCTCAGGTGCAATTCGCAGGAACATGTCGATGTCGAGCGCATTGTGGTAGGTAACGAAAGGACGCGCCGACGCACCGCCCGGGATCACTTGCAGCATCGGCGTTTCTACTTCCATAAAGTCGCGCTTGGACAGGAAGTGACGAATGCCCTCGATGATCTTGGAACGAATACGGAAGGTTTCACGGGTTTCCGGGTTGGTGATCAGATCAACATAACGCTGACGATACTTGGTTTCCTGATCCGTCAGGCCGTGGAATTTTTCCGGCAGCGGACGCAGCGACTTGGTCAGCAGTTCGTATTCCTGCATGTCGACATACAAGTCGCCCTTGCCCGACTTATGCAGCGGGCCTTTAACGCCGATGATGTCGCCGATATCCAGCACGCCGTACTTGTCTTTCAGATCGGCCTGCACTTCCTTCGAGGCGTACGCCTGAATGCGTCCCTTCATGTCCTGCAGAACCAGGAACGGACCGCGCTTGGCCAGGATACGACCCGCGATTGACACCGGGTGATTCAGCTCGGCCAGCTCTTCCTTCGATTTATCACCAAACTCGGCCTGAAGATCTTGCGTGTAATGGTCGCGGCGGAACTGGTTCGGGTGACCGTTCGCGGCGCAGTTTTCGCGGATAGCGTCCAGCTTGGCTCGACGTTCTGCAATCAACTTATTTTCGTCTTGAATTTGATCTGTCATTTTCTAGCTCTTGGT
>JBNKEN010000169.1:0-9663 GCA_050288805.1 Pseudoalteromonas sp. | reverse complement strand
GCTGATAGCACCGGCCTGGCGCAGTGCTTCGAGGATCGCCATCAGGTCACCGGGTGCGGCCCCCACCTCGTTGATGGCACGAACCAGATCGTCGAGACTCACTCCCGGATTAAACACGAAGGCACGGGAATCGGCCTGGTTTACATCGATAATGCTCTGTTGCGTCACCACGGTTTCCCCTTCGCTCAGCGCATTCGGTTGTGAAACCTGCGGGTTTTCGGCGATGGTCACGGTCAGTCCCCCGTGAGTTACCGCAGCGGGCTGAAGTTTGACATCTTTGCCTATCACTATGGTACCGGTGCGTGAATTGACGATGATCTTCGCCGCCTCATCCGCCGGCTTAAATTCCAGGTTTTCCAGCGTCGACAGATAGGAAACCCGTTGTGAAGCATCCCTTGGCGCCGTCACCCGAATGGATGCCGCATCCATGGCGCGGGCGGTATCCGGGCCGACCAAATCGTTGATGGTTTGCGACAGACGTTTGGCGGTCGTAAAGTCAGGCCGGTTCAGGTTGAAGGTGATGTAATCCCCTTGCGTGAACGGGCTTTGCACCGCTCTCTCAACGGTTGCGCCATCCGGTACCCGGCCGACGGTTGGCGTATTTATCACCACGCGGCTGCCGTCAAGGCCCTCGGCACCGAGGCCGCCGACGATAAGGCTTCCCTGTGCCAACGCATAAACATTACCGTCGACCCCTTTGAGAAAGGTCTGTAACAGGGTTCCGCCGCGCAGGCTGCCCGCACTACCGATAGAAGATACGGTCACATCGATACGCTGCCCCGGTTTAACGAAGGGAGGCAGTTCCGCATGCACGGCCACCGCCGCCACATTTTTGATCTTGGGCTTGAGATTCTGTGGCAGACTGATACCGAAGTTGTTCAGCATCGCCTTAAAGCTTTGTTGGGTAAAGCGGCTTTGCTCCCCGGTTCCGGGTAAACCAACCACTAAACCGTAGCCGACCAGCTGGTTGCTGCGCACCCCTTCCACCATGGCGACATCTTTGATGCGCTCAGCCATGGCGAAGGATTGCCAGCCCAGCAACAGGGCCGCGAATATAAATTTAAGGCTTTTCATATCGTCAGCTCCTTAAAACGGGAACAGGGTACTTAAGAAGAACCGAGCCAGCCAACCGGCGCTTTGCGCTTCCTGCATTTCACCCTTACCCGAATATTGAATGCGCGCATTGGCAATGCGAGTCGATTCCACCGTATTTTCTGCGCTGACATCCGCCGGACGCACAATGCCTTCGAGACGCACAAACTCTTCCCCGGTATTGAGGGTCAACCATTTTTCACCGCGGATCACCAGATTACCGTTCGGCAGCACCCGCATCACGTTGACCGAAATATTCCCGGTCAGGCTGTTGGATTGGTCGGATTTAGCGTCGCCCTTATAGGACGCATCGCTCCCCAAACCAAACTGCAGGCTCTGTTTGCCGATATTCACCGTATCGCCGCCAAGACCAATCACCGGATCGACATTGGCATCGGTTTCTTTCTTCGTTTCGCTCTTGGCGGTTTTCGACGCCTGAGTGTATTCCTTCAGCACGACGGTAATGATATCGCCGGTACGCAGGGCCTTTTTATCCGCATACAGATCGTTGGCCAGGTAACCGTTGAACAGGGAACCGGTTTGTACCATGTTTTCCGTCTGTGGATCCGGGTACATCGGCGCGTAATACGGGTCGTCCTGCACCACCTGTTGATTTTGCGTCGAAACACACCCGCCCAAAGCCAGGGCGGCAAGCAGACTCACGGTTAAATTACGCATCCTCAGTTACCCCGTTAAAGTTGTTGGTTGATGTAGCTCATCATCTGATCCACGGTTGAAATGACCTTGGAGTTCATTTCGTAAACACGCTGAGTTTCGATCAGATTAACCAATTCTTCTGTGACGTTGACGTTTGAAGTTTCAAGCGCCCCCTGTACGACGATACCTAAACCTTCAACGCCGGGGTTACCTTGCACCGGCGCGCCGCTGACGGCGGTCTCCAGGTACAGGTTTTGCCCTACCGGTTCAAGACCCGACGGATTGATAAAGTCGCTGATGGTCAGCTGGCCGATCACCACGTTATCTGCCTGTCCGGCGATTCTGACGGACACTTCACCGTCCTGAGAAATAGTGATCGAACGTGCTTCGTTAGGTATCACCATCTCGGGTTGAACCGGAAAACCGGCGCCGGAGGTCACGATGCGGCCATCACCGTCGGTGGTAAACTGGCCGTTACGGGAATAGGCAATGTTGCCGTCAGGCTGCAATACCTCGAAGAATCCCGGTCCCTGGATCATCCAGTCCAGCGAGTTTTCGGTGCTCAGCATATTACCCTGAGAAAAGTTTTTCTGGTTGGCGACAACCTTGGCTCCTGCGCCTAGCATCAGGCCGGAAGGCAGCTCGGTATCTTGTGACGAGGCGCCGCCCGGCTGGTTGATATTCTGGTAAAGCAAATCTTCGAAGATCGCCCGGCTCTTTTTGTAGCCCACCGTACTGGCGTTCGCCAGGTTGTTGGAAATAACCGAGATATCGGTCTGTTGGGCGTCAAGCCCGGTTTTACTGATCCACAATGCTGAATTCATGATTCAATCCTCCACGCTAGGTTAAATGATGCGTAACAGGCTGTCGGAGCGCTCATCGATCTCTTCTGCCGTTTTCATCAATTTAACCTGTAACTCAAACTGTCTTTGGTGACCTATCATGTCGACCATTTCATGTACCGGATTCACGTTCGACATCTCCAGGGTGCCGCTATATACCTTAACGTTGGGAGAGACATCACAAAATCCACATAACTCATTGACCAGCGCGTCCTGCTTGGGTCTGAACAGGCCATCGTTGCCTTTTTCCAGCTGTTTGCCGTCGGCCTCGATCACCTTGAGGCGGTCCACGGTTTCCATAAAGTTGGCTGGCGCCCCCTGCGGACGAACCTGGATGGTCCCGTCTTCGCTGAACTCGATTTTCTCGATCGGGATAGGCAGAATGATTGGGCCGCCCTCACCGATCACCCGACGTCCATGGCTGGTCATCAACATACCGTTGCTGGCGATATTCAACGTGCCCGCCTTGGTGTACGCCTCATTGCCGGATTCATCCATGACGCTGAGCCAACCATTGTCACTCATAGAAATATCCAGTTCCCGACCCGTGGTTACCAGACCTCCGGCAGCGGTGTTGGTACCTGCACGTTCCTGCATGGCAAACACCCGGGTGGGTAATCCTTCGCCGAAGGCTTGCATCGAACGAGCCTGCGCTATGTCGGCCTTGAATCCCGTCGTATTGGCGTTGGCCAGGTTGTTACTTTTTAAGGCGATCCCCCGGAGGCTCTGTTTCGCGCCGGATGCGGCGATATAAAGCATTTTGTCCATCGGTGTCGCTCCCGAAAAAATGAATACTGAACATAAAATGCAAATATAGTGCCAACAAAAAGAATAAACGTTGACGGAGAATTGACGGGAGAAGAATGGAGAAGAGAAAGGCCGCTTTCGCGGCCTTGGTATCGTGCAATTTTTTATCGGATCTGCAGGATGTTCTGCTGCAGCGTCGAGTTCACTTCCAGCGCCCGCGAGTTGGCCTGGAAATTCCGCTGCGCTGTGATCAGGTCTACCAGCTCGGTGGTCAGGTTGGTGTTCGACTGCTCGAGTGCCGACGAGTTGACCGTACCTAAGGTGCCCGAACCCGGCTCACCGGCGATCGGTTCACCCGAGGTGAGGCTTTCCTTCCATGAGGTGTTGCCGATAGGCGTCAGGCCCTGCGAGTTGGCAAAACGCACCATCGAGACCTGAGCCAGGTAGGTAGAGTCACCGTTACTGTAGTTCGCAACGACACGGCCATCCGTGCCAATCTCAATCCCCGCCAAACGACCCACGGTAGAACCGTCCTGATCCAGGGCTTTAACCTCAAAACGACTTGAGTATTGGGTAGGCAACTTATTGGTGGTCGCCGCCTCGTCACGCCAGTTGATGATCATATTATTCGGGAACTGCGCACCGTTGGAAAGCAAAGCGCTTAAGTTACCTGAGTTCAATGTCAGAGGATCAAAGGTCGCACCGACATTTGCCGTATAGACACCATTGTAAGGGACCGATGACTGGGATGGGATACCACTGGCATCAAACTGAAAGCCCGCAATTGGCCCAGAACCTGCCGCACCGGTTTCGTCAATTTCAGTACCGTCAACGGTCGCATGCACTTCCCACTCATTTGCATTCACAGTTTTCACAAAGTAATACTGCATAATATGCGGTTCACCGAGCGAGTCGTACACTGTGGTCGAGGTCGATGCATTATAGGTAGCGCCGTCGGTCGGATCGAATACGGGCACTGCTGGGATCGTTTCACCGGCATCCAGGTTAAACGACATATAAATGTTGTTTGTTGCGCGAGGCGAACCGGATGAATCGGGGATCTGAATCGGGTTTGCCGTACTCAGGCTCACCGAAGTTGTATCCCCTGTGCTGGGGTCAACGGGGAATCCTTGCAGGTAATTGCCCTTGGAATCCACCACAAAGCTGTTTTCATTCAGCTTAAACGCACCGGCGCGGGTATAGGTAAAATCCTGCGACGCCAAATCGTCTGTCATGGCAAAGTAACCTTCGCCGGTAATGGCCAGATCCAGTGCGTTGTTGGTGAACTGCAACGATCCCTGGTGGAATTGCTGCGCAACCTGAACGGTTTGTACACCGTCACCGTTTTTGGTCTTACCGGCGCTGAAAACCGACGCGGCATACACGTCTGCAAACTCTGCGCGCGATTCCTTGAAGCCCGTCGTGTTAACGTTGGCTATGTTGTTCGCTGTTGTATCCAGGTCTTTCTGGGCCGCTGCCAGACCGGTTAATGCGATATTGAAGCTCATACTCTCACCTCTGCTATGCTATCGGCCCGCAAGGGCCTGAATTCTGTTCTATTCGGCTATCTCGGCCACATCGGCCAGTTTAACGCTGCCCACATTGGTATTGAGAATAATCCCGTTACTACCGTTAACGCTGACGCTCTCAATGTTTTTGAAGGTGGCCAACGGAAAGCTGGTGTATTCCCCGTTGACGCGCCCTTCGGCCTTAATGTTGTATTCCCCTGGCGGAAATGGTTCGCCGTCCGCGTTGAGTCCGTCCCAGCTAAAACGAATGGCGCCGGCCGGTTGCGCGCCCATGTCGATGGTGTCGACCAATTGACCCGATGCATCTGTGATACTGAGGGTCAGGTTATCGACCGCCTCTTGGGCCAGCACACTGCCCTTGGCCTCTTCACCGCCGCGCAAGTCGACGCTGTCCGATTCAAGCAATGCTTTTTTACCTACCAAGGTTGACGCCTGCAGCGCCGAGTTGGAGGTCATCGACGCCGCCAGCGATTCGAAGTTTGCATTCAACTTGGAAATCCCTTCGGCCATGGTAAAGCTCGTCATCTGCGCTATCATCTGGTCGTTGTCGGCCGGATTGCTCGGATCCTGGTAAGAAAGCTGTTGCGTCAACAACGAGAAGAAGTCTTCCTGCGTCAGCTCGTCACGCTTCTCTTCCGTATTCACTTCCTTGTCTTTCCAGTACAAGTTATCCAACGATGATACAGAGTTAACCGTACTCATGATTTATTCTCCTTACCCTTTACCCAGCTGCAGCGTTTTGCTCAGCATGGTCTTGGCCGAATCAGCAATTTGCACATTGGTCTGATACGAACGCGACGCGGAAATCATGTTGGCCATTTCTTCAACCACATTGACGTTAGGCTTATAGATATAACCATCCTTGTCGGCCATCGGATGCCCCGGATTGTATTCGATCTGCAACGGACGGTCGCTTTCAACAATACCGAGCACCTTAACGCCGACCGATTCCCCCTGCTGGTTGCCTGCCGCCTTGTTAAGCTCGGCGGCAAAAACCGCTTCACGGGCACGGTAGGTTTTATCCTGGCTTGAGCTGACGGTATTCGCATTGGCGATATTACTGGCAGTGGTATTGAGGCGAATATTCTGCGCGCTCATTCCCGATGCCGATATATCAAACACATTGTACAAACTCATAATTAAGCTCCTTGACCGCCTAGCGCTTTCTTAAGGCCCATTATCTTGCCGCTCAGAAAACTCAGGCTGGCCTGATACTCTAATGCATTTTGTGTATACAAGTTTCGTTCCACTTGTATATCCACCGAGTTGCCGTCACCCGTATCTGGTTGATTTGGAACACGATACATTTCATACGATGTTGACATTTGGGTTCCACCGCTAAGATGTTTCTCGTTAGTTCGGGTCATGGCATTGCCGCTTTTTATCTGCGACTTTGCCGTTTCGAGCGCCGAGGCAAAGTCGACATCTTTTGCCTTGTAACCCGGAGTGTCGGCGTTGGCGATATTCGATGCCAGTAGCTCGGCACGCCTAGAGCGCACGAGCATGGCTTGCGGGTGAATACCGAACGCTTTATCGAAACTGATGGCCATAACCTCTCCAAAATTTTGACTTTGGAAAGCTAATGCAAGAGATGAGCCAACATTGGAAACAACATTGGCTTAAGAAAGGTTATTTCTTTTGGTAGATGATACCCGGGTTGCAGCGGATCATTTCAAATTCATCGCTGAGCCCAGCCATGGATTCGGAGGCGCCGAGGAATAAATACCCCTTAGGGTTAAGGGATTGGGCAAATTGCCCGATGATTTTAGCCTTGATTTCGGGAGAAAAGTAAATCAACACGTTGCGACAAAAAATGATGTCAAATTTTCCCATCAGGGAATACGAATCGAGCAGGTTCAAATGACGGAAGTTCACCATTTTACGAACCGCCTCATTCACCTTCGCCATACCATTACCGCTCTCGGTGAAGAACTTTTTACGGCGCTCCGGCGACAACCCCCGCGCCAATGCCAAAGCATCGTATTCCGCGTTTTTACAGATATCCAGCATGGTATTTGAAATATCCGTGCCGGTGATCTGACCACCCAAACTCAGGGTTCCGGGACGCTGAGCCTGATACTCGGCAATCGACATGGCAATTGAGTAAGGCTCCTGTCCCGACGAGCTTGCCGCCGACCAGATTTTGACAGGCCGACGTAGCTCTTTGAATTCCGGCAATAATTTAGTTTTGAGTAACTCAAAGGGATAACTGTCCCGGAACCACAGGGTTTCGTTGGTGGTCATGGCATCTACCACGGCGGCACGAAGTTGCCGCTCATGGGCACCCAAGGTTTTTGCCACCAGCTGCGACAAGCTTGCCACGCCAAAACGCGCCATCAGAGGAGCCAACCGGCTTTTAACCAGGTACAGCTTATTATCCCCCAATACGATCCCACATTGTTGTTCCAAAAAGGCCCTGAACTGGTCGTATTCGTTTTGTTCTAAATGCTTACTTTCCAACTCGCGATCGCCTATTTTCAGTCACAATGAACCCATTTTTTCACCGCAGCTGCCAGCTCGTCCGGGTTGAACTTAGCAATAAAATCATCGGCTCCGACCTTTTCAATCATGGCATGGTTGAAAACACCACTCAAAGAGGTATGCAAAATGACATGCAAGGGGGCGAGTTTTGGATCGGCTTTTACCTCTGCGGTTAAGGTATAACCGTCCATTTCGGGCATTTCAACATCGGAAATCAATAAAGCAACACGTTCTGTGATGTCATTCTGGCAATCCAACTCGGCTATTTCGCGTAAACGCAACAACGCTTCTTTGCCGTTTTTCGCCAGCTCTGTTTGTACACCCAGAGGTTCCAGCGCGCGTTTAACCTGGTTGCGTGCTACAGCAGAGTCGTCGGCAATAAAGACGATGCGTTCACCCAGGTCTTTTTGCATTTCACCGTCTGCGATCAGAGACTCGCTGACTTCGGTGTTAACCGGGCAAATTTCGTTGAGAATTTTTTCTACGTCCAGAATTTCAACCAGCTCATCATCAATTTCTGTAACAGCCGTCAGATAGGAATAACGTCCTGCGCCCGAAGGAGGCGGCATAATTTTTTCCCAGTTCATGTTGACGATGCGTTCAACAGAGCCGACTAAAAAGCCCTGCACCGAGCGGTTGTATTCGGCGATGATAACAAAGCAGTCTTTAATGTCCTTGATGGGGGGACCGCCCACGGCCATGGAGAGGTCAATCACGGAAATAGTCTGGCCACGAATATGCGCTACGCCCCGAATATAAGGGTTGCTTTTTGGCATATTGGTAAGATTGGGGCACTGCAACACTTCACGCACTTTAAACACGTTAATTCCAAAACGTTGGCGCCCCTGCAGTTTGAACAACAATAGTTCCAGGCGGTTTTGTCCAACCAATTGGGTGCGTTGGTTTACCGAGTCTAAAATGCCAGCCATTTGTTTCTCCTATCAGGGTCAGATGCATATATGTTAAAACGAGAATGTCGAATATCCAAACCCGGAACAGATATTGCTTACCCTAATTATAAGCTAATTACATCAAGCAAGCGTCTGATTATTGACGCAAAATATTTATACCTTGTTTTAAACAATAAGCATAGTAGAAACATTATGAGTTTGTTCAAAAAAAGCAGCCTGAATACGCTTTTGTACGGCCTTCTGGCGTTAAGCCTAAGCAGCCAGGTAAAAGCCCAATCCGAGGATGCGAAGTACACTAAAAGTACCCTGCAACAGCTGGCCGTGGACTATGTCGACAGCCAGTTAAGCCCGCTCGATTCAGGCGAACGGGAACTAACGACACTGCCCTTGGACAGCCGCATTCCCGACAGGAGCTGCAACCGGGAACCCGAGATGACCATTCCTACTACGCCTCCTTTTAATCGGCAGGTGACGGTACAAATTAAATGTACGGATGAAAATAGCTGGGCGCAATACGTGCACGTCCGCATCACCGAGCTGAATCCCGTGGTAATCGCCACGAAAAATCTCGTCGAAGGCGAATTAATTAAAGAAAGCGACCTGACGGTCGTTATGAAACCTAAGTCCTTTGTGCGCGCGCACTACCTTGACGATCCCAAACAGCTCATCGGCAGCCGCAGTAAACGCACCATTCGTGAAGGCATGCCGGTTCGCCTTAACCAAATATGCATGGTGTGTAAAGGCGACAAGGTCACCCTGGTAGCCAGGGCCGGTGGTTTAACCATCAAAACGACCGGTACAGCCTTACAGGACGGGACATTGGGCGAGCAGGTCGATGTCGAGAACAGCCGCTCGGGTAAGCGCGTCAGCGGCCGAGTGAGCGATGTCGAAACTGTAGCAGTTAATATTTAAAATTTATGCTAAAGTAACCTGGACTGCGGCCGATAATAAGGCATGAGTAGGTTTATTCAGGTAAATATCATGGTCAATCACATCAATAAATCTCAACAAGGGGGCGTTTACAACAACCCCAAACAGCAAGTAGAGGCCAAGCGCAGCGAGGCTCAACAGGCTCAGACACAAACGGCTCAGGTCGCAGCGCAAACAAAAAGCGCGGCGGACTCGGTCAGCTTGACACCTCAGGCGCAGCAACTGAAGACGCTTCACGCAAAATCCCAGCAGTCCTCGGGTTTTGACGAGAAAAAAGTCAATGAGCTGAAAAAGGCTATCGCCGAAGGTAAATATCAGGTAGATGCCGAAAAACTGGCGAAGAATATTGCTGCATTCGAGTTCGACCTCTATGGCCGATAATTTGTTACTTCACCACCTTCAACAGCAAGCCGACAGCCTGGAAAGTCTGTATGCCCTGCTACAGGAGGAGTTGAATGTAATAGCGAGCCGAAA
>JBNKEN010000168.1:0-14638 GCA_050288805.1 Pseudoalteromonas sp. | reverse complement strand
TAATGCTTAGCAAGTACGTTAGTGATAGCTGCAGTTAGGGTAGTTTTACCGTGGTCAACGTGGCCGATAGTACCAACGTTAACGTGCGGTTTCGAACGTTCAAACTTTTCTTTTGCCATGACGGAACCTATCAGTTTTTTGTATCTAGATTACATATCAAATGATCGACCCGGGGGCCGATCGATTTAATTCTTCAATAATTATTGAATACTTTTTTGACAGTTCGAGGAAAGAAGGTTGGTGTTCTGGAGATGGTGCTGATAGGCAGATTTGAACTGCCGACCTCACCCTTACCAAGGGTGCGCTCTACCAACTGAGCTATATCAGCACACCAGAAAAAACTGGAGCGGGCAGCGGGAATCGAACCCGCATCATCAGCTTGGAAGGCTGAGGTAATAGCCATTATACGATGCCCGCTTCACGAACCTGTTCTTAACTACCTCTAACCGTCAAGAATAAAGTGGTGGAGGGGGCTGGATTCGAACCAGCGAAGGCGGAGCCGTCAGATTTACAGTCTGATCCCTTTGGCCACTCGGGAACCCCTCCACGAGTAAATTCTTGCCTAAAGCTGTATCAAAAGATAAATGGTGCCGACTATCCGAGTCGAACGGATGACCTACTGATTACAAGTCAGTTGCTCTACCAGCTGAGCTAAGTCGGCGCTGCTTTAGTACGGGGCGAGATTCTAGAGCATGAGTTTCGGCGATGCAACAAGAAAATTAAAAAAAATCACTCACTGCGGTTCGAACGCTCACAAATCACGCAAAACGTCTTATTTTAGACCAGATTTCCGCTTAATTCACGCCACTTGAGTAGTCCTTCGAACACTAATTGTTCAACAAAAATACTCTGCGGCAGGTAACGATGCAGCAGTTCGCCGTAGCCGCCGGCGGTGATGGTGCGTACTTTTTCGCCGCCGAAGTGATTTTTGCCCAATTCAACCGCCCCGAGCGTGGCCACCAGAGCGCCGTTTTTCAGTGCCGCCGGGGTACTTGCACCCGGTTCGTTGTGAAACGGGGTGTTTTCATCGTCGAACACCTTTTGCGTTCTCGCGGTCAATGACGTCACCATCAGGTCGAGCCCCGGCAGGATCCAACCGCCGAGATGCTGTCCTTCCTTATTGATAAGATCCACCGTGGTGGCGGTACCGGCATCGATCACCACCAGGTTCTCGTTCGGCCAGGCGCTTGCCGCGGCGATCACCGCGAGCCAACGGTCGATACCCAGGGTGGCGAAATTGGCGTAACCGCAGCGAAAATGGCCGAGGTGGGCGCTGACCTTGGCCTCAACACAGGGAATGCCTCCTTGTCTGGCGTTTTCAAGCAGCGCAACAAGCGGTTCGGGTTTGCCGACACAGGCGTAAATCACCTCTTCTATAGATTGCCAGTCGATTTGCTGCTCTGTGCAACCGCGAATGTGGCCGTGTAGATCGGCCAGCGCCAGTTTGGCGGCGGTATTGCCTACGTCTGCCAGGAGTTTCATTTGGCCACCTTGCGTAATGAGATTTCGCCGCCGTAATAGCTTTTCGCTTCGCCGTCGCAGCGGATAATGATGCCGCCGGTGGCATCGATACCCTCGCAGATCCCCTGCCAGCGGCGGTTGCCGGTGCTCAGTTCGACGCTTTGCCCGGCAAAGGCATGCACCTCGTTCCAGGCTTGGTGCATTTCCCTCAGCCCGCTTTGGCGATATTGCGCGAGACGGGCCTCAAGGGCCTCGGTCAGGGCGGCGATCAAGCGGTTCTTGTCGACCTCGGCGCCAAGTCGGGTCAGATCGGTCCAGGGTTGGTCTATCTGCTGGCTGGCTTCGACGGGCATCTTGAGATTGAGGCCGATGCCGATCACCAAATGGCAGGGGCCTTCCGGCTGACCGTCCAGTTCTACCAACACGCCGGCCAGTTTGCAGCCGTCCGCCAACACGTCATTCGGCCATTTCAGCCGTACGTCGAGCCCGTAAAGCGCCCTTAAGGTATCGTAAATAGCCAGACCCACGGCGACCGAGACGCCCATGGCGGCCTGCAGGCCGTCGTCGAGACGCCAATAATAGCTGTAATACAGGTTGCTGCCGAACGGCGACTGCCAGACCCGGCCGCGACGTCCGCGTCCCGCCTGCTGCATTTCCGCCACCACCACGGTATCGGAAGCGGGCAATTCGCCCGACTGGATGCGGCGCATCAGTTCCGAGTTGGTAGAATCGATCAGGCCGTGAACCTCAAAACCGGCACGCTCGCCACGGTAATGGCGGCGGATCGCTGCCTCGTCCAGCAGGGATAGCGGATCGCTGAGCTTATAGCCCTTGCCGTTGACGCGGAAAATATCCAGTCCCATCTCCTGCAGCGAGGCGATATGCTTGGATACGGCGGCACGGGTGATCCCGAGTTCCTCGCCGAGCAGTTGCCCGGAGACAAAGTCGCCCTGTTTGAGCTTTTGTAAAATGGCCAGTTTGTTGCCGTCGGGTGACTTCACGCGCGCGCCTCCAACTGAATTTCGCCCTGCTGGTCGAGCAGCCTCACCTCGTGTTCCAGCCTGATCCCGAAGCGCTCGCATATGCTGTCCTGAATATGCCCTATCATGCGCAGCAGATCCCGACCTTGGCTGTTGCCGTGATTGGTGAGCACCAGGGCCTGGCTGGGACATACCTCTATGCCCTCGATGCGGAACCCTTTCAGGCCCGCCCTGTCAATCAGCCAGCCCGCCGCCACCTTGACATGGTTTGCGTCATAGGGATAGTGGGGCAGTTCGGGGTATTCGGCGAGCAGCGCATTGAGTTCATCTTTGCCGATAACCGGATTTTTAAAGAAACTGCCGGCATTGGGCAGTAGGCCCGGGTCCGGCAGTTTTTCCCTGCGGATTTCGACGACCCGGTCGAAAATCTCTTTGGCGCTCGGGTTTTTCAGCGACTGCAAGGGGCCGTAGCTCAGCACCGGCCGCCACGCTTTCGGCAGTTTAAGTCCCACATGCGTGATCACGAAACGCCCGTGCAGCGCGTGCTTGAACACCGAATCGCGGTAGCCGAAGCGGCATTGCGCCGCGCTGAGGCGGCGGGTTTCCCCTTGCCCTATATCGTAGCCCTCAACGTAGTCGACAAACTGCGCCAGCTCGACGCCGTAGGCGCCTATGTTCTGTACCGGTGCGGCGCCGACGGTGCCGGGTATCAGCGCCAGATTCTCAAGGCCCGGCATTCCCTGTTCCAGGGTTCTGCATACCAGCGCATGCCAGTCTTCACCGGCGGCCACGCGAAGATAAAACGCGTCCTCGTCTTCGCTTACCTCGATGCCTCGGTTGGCCATGCGTAATACTGTGCCGTCGAAATCCTCCAGAAACACGGTATTGCTGCCCGCGCCGAGAATATAAAAAGCGGCGTTGAAATCGATACGGGTAAGTTGTGCCGGATCCGTCACCGTGATCAGGCTACGGCAGCTGGCCGGCAGGGAAAAGGTGTGTAAAGACTGAAGCGATTGCAAGGAAAACGGACCCCAAAGATGGCAATGGCGTTAGTTTAACCTAATGTCTTTAATCTGACACGTCTGGCAAGCGAGGGGGCTTATCTGGTATAAGGTCTTTTCACTACACAGGGTCAGTGCGACCCGCACGCGTTCAAGGGATAACCGATGAAACTTAAACCCGTTTTTCTCGCTCTGGCCGTGGCCGGAGTTTCCTCCTCGGTCCTCGCGGCCAAGGCCGTTGATCAACACACCTACGCCAACCTCAATGACGTGGTCACCACCCATGTTTACCTGGATCTGGCCATCGATTTCGACCACAAGCAGCTGCAAGGCTTTGCCGAGCATACGTTGAAGTGGAAGGACGGTAAGGCCCGTACCCTGGTGCTGGATACGCGTGATCTCGATATTCACAACGTGATGTACAAGGATGCGGCGGGCAAATGGCACCCGGCTAAGTTTTCCCTGGCCGAGCGTGATGCCGTTAAGGGCGCCAAGCTGACCATTCGTTTTGCGGGTCAGGCCGAAAAGGTGCGCGTTTATTACAACAGCCGTCCCGAAGCGTCGGGCCTGCAGTGGCTGACGCCGGAGCAAACGGCAAGCAAAACCCTGCCGTTTATGTACAGCCAGTCACAGGCCATTCATGCCCGCAGCTGGATCCCGATTCAGGATACGCCGGGAATGCGGGTAACCTATTCCGCCCGCATCCATACGCCGGAAAACGTCCGCGCGGTGATGAGCGCCGACAACAGCGATGCGCTGTATAAGGACGGCGACTACCACTTCGATATGCCGCAGGCGATTTCTCCGTACCTTATCGCCATCGGCGCCGGTAACCTGGAATACAAGGCGATGTCCAAGCAGACGGGTATTTTCGCCGAGCCTACCATATTGGATGCCTCGGTGAGCGAGTTTGCAGACACCCAGTCGATGATAGACACCACCAACGCCCTGTTCGGCGACTATGCCTGGGGTCGTTACGACCTGCTGATGTTGCCGCCCAGCTTCCCGTTCGGCGGCATGGAAAACCCGCGTTTGTCGTTCATTACGCCGACGGTTGTGGCCGGCGATAAGAGCCTGGTGAGCCTGATCGCCCACGAACTGGCCCATTCCTGGTCCGGTAACCTGGTCACCAACGGCACCTGGGAAGATCTCTGGCTTAACGAAGGTTTTACCTCGTACGTTGAAAACCGCATTATGGAAGAGGTGTACGGACGCGAGCGTGCGGTGATGGAGCAATCTCTCGGGGTTGCGGATCTGCGCGGCGAGCTGCCGACCCTGGAACAGGGCGATACCCGCCTCAAGGTGGAATTGAACGGCCGCGATCCGGATGACGCCTTCAGCCAGGTTCCCTATGTTAAGGGGCAACTGCTGCTGATCTACCTGGAAGAAAAGTTCGGTCGTGAAAAGTTCGACCCCTTCGTGAAGGGTTACTTCAAGGCTTTTTCATTCCAGAGCCTGACCACGGCGGAGTTTATCGACTACCTCAATGCGAACCTGCTTGAAAAGTACCCGGGTGTCGTATCTCTTGAGAAGGTCAAGGAATGGATTTTCCAACCGGGCCTGCCTGCGGACGCGCCAAACCCGGTTTCCGACGTATTTAACAAGGTGAATGCCGAAACGGCGGCCTGGCTTAAGGGTGACAAGGCGCTGGCCGAATTGCCTACGGCGGCCTGGACGGTGCACGAGTGGCTGCACTTTATCAACAACCTGCCGCGCGATCTGGCGCTCGATAAAATGGCCGAGCTGGACGGCCAGTTTGGCCTGACGGCCTCGCGCAATGCCGAGGTGGCGTTTGCCTGGTTTATGCTGGCGGTGGGCAACGGTTACCAGCCCATCTACCCCGCGCTGGAGCAGCATTTGGTGGGTATCGGTCGCCGCAAGCTGATCGTGCCGCTTTATAAGTCGCTGATCAGCAACGGTAAGAAAGAGTGGGCGCAGGGCGTCTACCAAAAGGCCCGTCCCGGCTATCACCCGCTGGCGCAGGGCACCTTGGATGACTTGCTCGCAAACTAAGCGACAGTAAACTTAAGTAAAAAGGGCGGTTATCCGCCCTTTTTTAATTTCCCGTTCCCGAGCTTCTGCGGGCGCTTTCTATCTTATTGTTGTTTAATTTTTTCCCGGAACACGGCGCGTTGAGCCGGAGTTGCCTGCTGCCACCAGTAATCCAGCATGGCGGCCGCATCCGGGTGGGGGGCCTGCGGATCCACGGGTTTTACAACGGGGGCTGTATTCGCAGCGGGAACCGCGTTTTTCTCTCGGGTCACTTTTGTCATGCCGGCTATTTTGCCGCCTTTGGCAACCAGGCGAACCTCGGGTGAGTTGGCAAAGTTGCGCGCGCCCTCAGCCGTGGCGGCGCGGTCAAAAACCAGCTTGTAGGACGGCGCCTGGCCGATTTCGATCTGCAGCCAAAAGGGATCGGACTCGACGACCTGGTGATCGTCGTAACCGGTTTCGTAGAGATCTTCATATTTCAGTTTCAGCATATGACTGCCGGGGCGGAGCTCCAGCGAACTGACCTTACGGAAAAATGAACTGCTAACCGGGTTGTCGTCAACCTGCAGCGGGATGAGTTCTTCCGGCAGGGTGAGCGTAGCGGCCCACAGTGACGATGTGGCAAGGGCCAGCGCCAACCCGGCTGCAACATTGCCGACTTTCCTGAGCATGATAAATCCTCTCTCTAATGCTGTTATGCTTCCCTCAGTTTGACAGCAGGGATAAACTTTGTCATTACTCAGTTTTATTTCAGGGAGCCCTCAAATGAGCCAGGAAACGATATTTACAAAAATCATCAATCGTGAAATTCCCGCCGATATCATCTACGAAGACGAAGAAACCTTGGCGTTCAGGGATATCAATCCGCAGGCGCCGTTCCACGTGCTGATCATTCCGAAAAAAGCGATTCCGACCATCAACGATATTCAGCCTGACGACGCGGCCCTGGTAGGTAAACTGCATCTGGTTGCGGCGCACCTGGCAAAGGAGCATGGTTTTGCCGAAGACGGCTATCGGGTGGTGATGAACTGTAACGAGCATGCCGGGCAAACGGTGTTTCATATCCACCTACACATGCTGGCCGGAAAATTGCTCGGCTGGCCGCCGTACACGGATAAGAAAAAGGTATGATTTTTAATCTTTAATTAACTTTTTTACCCGATTCGGAAAGGTTTCAGGTGGTTGAGACAAAAGTTATCTATTTCAATGTTTTTATTGGAAATTATGCATTATATAGTATAATTAACAGGCAAAAACAAACCGCTTTTCCACCTGTTTTTATTAATTATTAATAAAATACTAATACAAAAGGCCTGAATATCGTGCTAGCATAGCCCCAATATTTGTTAAGAGCGCGATATCAATGAGCAAAACCGTATATCTTCTGTTAGAGCAACACCCTATCAATCAAATAGGTGTCAATGTGCTTGAGCCCCTGTTGAAAACGCAGGGACTGACCGTCCATAAAGGCAACTTCGTTTCCGACGTACCGGCCGAGACCAGCATGCTGTTCATCGAAACCTCGACCGATGACGCCTGGGGTCGTTTGAAGGAGCACCTGACAAACCTGCGGGTCGACTGCGACATTATCCTGTTTAACCTGAACGAAAACCCCGAGCTGGCTAACCGTGCCCTGCTGAGCGGTATTCGTGGTGTTTTCTACACCTCAGACAATGCCGACGTGATGATGAAAGGGATCCGTCTGTTGCAGGAAGGCCAGCTTTGGTATCGCCGTGACACCATGTGCAACGTGTTGAACCGTATGCTGCAGTTCAACAAGGATTCGATCCAGAAGTTGACCGAAGGCGATATGGAGCCGATCAAACTGACCAAGCGTGAGAAGGCCATTGTAGCCCTGATGAGTAAGGGGGCGAAGAACAAGGAAATCGCCGAAGACCTCAGCATCAGCCCGCACACGGTGAAAACGCATCTGTACAGTGCGTTCAGAAAGACCAAGTGCCGTAACCGCATCGAGTTGCTGTCTTGGGCGCAGCAAAATATTCCTAACGAAATCAGATAATCCCTTCTGTCCTTGGAGCAAGTTGCGTTCGCTTGCTCCTTTTTCTCTTTTTCTTCAGTTATTTCAACCCGCGCGTTCTTGTCGTAAGATGAAACTCATGTAGTTCGTCTGGTGCCATGTCACGCATGCTTGATTCGCAAACCCTGTATTATGCCAGCGCCGCCACCGTTGCGGTAATGACCCTGATTATTTTTCTGACCTGGCGAGCGAACCGCCATTACCCGGGCACCCTGCTTTATATCTTTTTTCCCCTGACCCTGCTGGCGGCTCTTGGCGCCTTCAGCCTGCACGGCAAGCTGGCCGGTGCTCTGATCATCCCCCTGGCCGGCGGCTTGTTTACCTTGGCCTCGGTGATCCACATTCTGGCTTTAACGCAGTTTCTTGAGTACAAGGGAAAGGCGACGCCGATTTTTATCACCGTTACTTGCCTGCTGTACGTGCTGATGATTTGGTTTTCGTTAGGTCTTCCGGTTCAGTATGTACGGGTGATGATCACCGACTTGCAGCATTTGGCCGAGGCGGTTGCGCTGATTTTTCTATTCTTTCATATCGGTCGTCCTCATTATCCCAACGGTTCGCTGATCTACCAGATAATCGCGCTGATCAGTCTGGTGTGTTTCGGTGCCCATCTGGTATGGGTTGGCGGGGTGGAGCGTTTTTCGCTTGGCGACAACAGCTGGTTTGCCATTACGCTGCTGGTAAACGGCATTTTGGCGCCGATGTTTTACGCCACCGGCCTCGCCATGCTGTGCAACGAACGGCGCTCACAAAACCTGCATCAGCTGACCTTGAAGGCGCAGAAAGATCTGGAGATCCGGGGGTTGTTTCTGTCCACCATCAGCCACGAGATACGCACGCCGCTCAACGGCATTTTGGGCAGTGCCCAATTGATCATGAACAAGACCAGCGATCCCAAGGACAAGCCCTATTGCGAAGCCATCATCAACTCGGCGGAATCGCTTAATTTGTTGATCGACAAGGTGCTCGACTACGCCAGTTTGGACCAAAGTGACCAGGCGCTGTACGAGGAGGATGTCGAGTTTAAGGCCTGGTTGCAGAATCTTTGCCTTTTGCTGAGCCCGCTTGCCGAGCAGAAGAAGCTGACCTTTGAGCTGATCTACGAGCTTCCTCGCCAGGCCTGTTATTACTGCGATCAACAAAAACTGCGCCAGGTGATCATCAATCTGGTCGGCAACGCCATCAAGTTTACCGACAACGGCCGCGTGGTGCTTAAGGTCGAGTTGTTGCAGGAAAACCCGGTCGAGCATCTGGTGCGTTTCAGCGTGCAGGATTCCGGGCCCGGCATTGAGCAGGACGAGATCGAATACCTCACCGAACCCTATGTGCAGAGCAGTGCGGGCAAGGAAAAGGGGGGTACCGGCCTGGGCCTGGCGATCACCAGTCGGCTGTTGGAACGCCTCGGCAGCCAGTTGGCGATCAGCAGTGAACTGGGCAAGGGCAGCAGTTTCAGCTTTGATCTGCGGCTGGTAATCGGTGAGCTCAGCCTGGTGGAGCAAAGACACCACTCCGCCAGTTACCCCACCGGACTGGACGTGCTGTTGGTGGAAGATTTGGAACTGAACCAGAAAATCGCCATCGAATTTATGGCCACCGATGAGCACAGGATCAAGCTGGCGACGACCGGGGCCGAGGCCATTGCGCTGATGCAGGAATATACCTTTGACGTGGTGTTGCTCGACATGAACCTGCCGGACCTCAGTGGTCAGGAGGTACTGAGGCGTCTGAAAAAGCTCGAGCATAAAAACCAGCGCACGCCGGTACTGGCATTTACCGCCAGCCTGAGCCCGGATGAGGTGAAGGAATACCTGGAGCTCGGCATTGCAGATATTGTCGGCAAGCCGATCCGTCAGGAAAAGCTGCGTCAGGCGCTCGGTGCATCGCAAAGCGCGCCCAAGGCCAGCCTGGCGGTGGAATTGCCGGATACCCTGTTTGATGAAACCGCGACTCAGGTGATGGCCAAATCCTTCGCCGCAGACGAGCTTTCGTCCATCTATAACGAGTTTGTATTGTCGGCGCGCAACAAGCTGGTGCGATGCCAGCAGTTGCTGCCGGGCCAGTCCGAGCAATGCATTAAAATATTGCATCGCCAGGCCAGCACCGCATTGCAGCTGGGTTTCAACCGTTACGGTCTGGCGCTGAAAAAGGTTGAGCGCCGTCTGCTTGACGGCAAGGTGGACGATGTGTCGCTGGATGAATGTCTGGCGCTTTGGCAGCAAAGCCTGAGCTGTTATCTCAAATACGCCAGAGAGGGGATGTAAGGGCTGCGTTACTGCCGCAGGGTAAAGTCGTCCGCATCCAGGTGGGCAGGAAACCCGCGGCGAAATTCCGCCAGCTTTTCGCCGTCGAGGGTGACGATCAGCAGATCTTCGCGGTCATCTTCCGCGCTGGCCAGCGCTTCACCGACATAGTCGAGAGCGACCGTGCCGCCGCTGTGCGCGATGTTTTTGCCGTCCGGGCCGACGCGGTTAACGCCGAGCACGTAGCTTTGGTTTTCCATGGCTCGGGCCGCCAGTAAGGTATCCCAAACCTTACGTCTTGCCGCCGGCCAGTTGGCGACATTGACCAGTACGTCGTAATCGTTACGGTTACGTTGGAATACGGGAAAGCGCAGGTCGTAGCAGACCTGGGGCAGCAGGCGGAACCCCTTCAGGGTGAAGATTTTACGTTCCATTCCCGCCATTACATGATCCCCTTCCTTGCCGAGGCAGAACAAGTGCCGCTTGTCGTAATACTCGATGCGTCCGTCCGGCCACACCCAATAGAAGCGGTTGGCCTTTTTGTCCTGTCGTTTGACCAGAACCGACCCGGTAAAAACCGCGTTGTGCTTATGCGCTGCGGCTTTCAGCCAGTCCAGGATAATCCCCGGTTCGCTTTCGGCGCAATCCTCGTCGACGGCGAAGCCGGTGGCAAAGGTTTCCGGCAGCACGACCAGGTCGACCTCGGGCAGGTCTGCAATACGTTTCGACAGCGCGGCGAGGTTGGCGGCTTTGTCCAGCCAGGCGATATTGGTCTGCAGCAGGGCAACGGTTAAAGTCGACATAATTTCTCCGCGGCGGTTTTCAGCGTCTCGTCTTCCTTAGCGAAGCACAAACGAATGACCTTGTCGCCGGGGGGCGTTTCGTAGAATACGCTGAGAGGAATGGCGGCGACACCGATCTCGGCGACCAGCCACTGGCAAAAGGCAACATCGTCGAGATCGGAAATGGCGCTGTAGTCGAGCAGTAAAAAGTAGGTGCCTTCGCTCGGCAATACATCAAAGCGACTGTTTTGCAGCAGTCCCGCCAGCAGATCCCGCTTGTGCTGGTAAAAACCGGCCAGTTCGTCTACGTGTTCCGGCTGTTCGGCCAGGGTGTCGGCAAGCGCCAGCTGCGCCGGCGTGAAACTGGAAAAGGTCACGTATTGATGGATTTTGCGAAACTCGGCGCTCAGCAGCGGCGGTGCCGCGCAGTAGCCCAGCTTCCAGCCCGTGCAGTGAAAGGTTTTTCCGAAGCTCGACACCACCAGGCTACGGGCAAACAGTTCTTCATCGCGCAGTACGCTCAAATGGCGATGGCCGTCAAAGGTGATGTGTTCGTAAACCTCGTCGCTGATCAGGAACAACTTGTTTTCCAGCACCAGGGCCTTGAGTGCGGCGAGATCCTCCGCGCCGAGCATTTTGCCGCTCGGGTTGTGGGGCGAGTTGATGATGATGGTGCGGGTGCGCTCGTTTACGGCCTTGCCGACCTGGACCCAGTCGACGCGGTAATCGGGCGCGCTGAGCGCCAGGTGAACCGCCTTGCCGCCCGCCAGCTCAATGGCCGGGTGATAGGAATCGTAGGCGGGATCGAAGACCAGCACCTCATCGCCCTCGCGCACCAGGGTCTGGATTGCCACAAACAGGGCTTCGGTGGCGCCCGAGGTGACGGTTATGCAGCCTGCTGCATCGAGATCTTGGCCGTATTTGCGCGCGATCAGGGCGGCGATCTGTTGCTGCAGCGCCGGCACGCCGCTGGACGGCGCATACTGGTTGGCGCCGCTGCCGACATAATGATTCAATCGCTCTTTTAACAGCGCCGGGGCGTCGAATTCGGGAAACCCCTGAGACAGGTTAATGGCCCGATGTTGGTTGGCCAGTGCCGTCATCTGGCTGAAAATACTGGTGCCTGTGCCAGGCAGTTTGGATTGAAACACGGTGTTTTCCTGTAAAAAATGTGGCGCTAAATGATATCGCACAGATGGTGTTGCGTTGCAAGCGATGCTATCATCACTTTCTTTGGATGTGTAGACGTCTGGATTCTTTTTGTTTCTTGTCCGTGTTGCGGACAGCATGAGGTAAGCAATGCAAGTTACAGCGGTGACAGAGCAGCTGATCGATGCCGGGCGCTGGATCAGCGAGCGGGGCTGGGTTCCGGCCACCGGCGGCAATTTTTCCGCCCGTACCGAAAGCGGGTTTCTGGTTACGGCAAGCGGCTTCGACAAGGGTGCGCTGACGCCGCAGACCTTTATTCATTTCAATGCCGACGGCGAGCGCATCGGCGGAGAAGGAAAACCCTCGGCGGAAACCTCTCTGCATCAGATGATTTACCGCCTGGTGCCCGATGCGGGCTGCGTGTTGCATACGCATTCGGTGGCCGCTACTGTGTTGTCGCGCTTTGAACGCGGCGACAGCTATGCCATCAGCGGTTATGAAATGCAGAAGTCGCTGAGCGGCGAAACTACGCACCTGGATACCCTGGCGATCCCCGTGTTCGACAATGACCAGGATATCGACGCGCTGTCGGCCCGGGTCGCCGCGCGGCATGCGCTTGAACCGCTGCGCCACGGGGTGTTGATCCGCGGTCACGGCCTGTATGTGTTCGGCCGCGACGTTGCAGAGGCGTGCCGTCATATCGAGGGACTGGAATTTTTATTTGCCTGTGAACTGGAACGTATCAAGCTGGAGAATTGCCGATGATAAAAGCTTTCTTGACCGATATCGAGGGCACCATTACCCGCATCTCCTTTGTGAAGGAAGTGTTGTTTCCCTATGCAGCAGAGAAGTTGCCCGAATTTGTTCGCGGCCACAGCGAGCAGCCCGAGGTGGCGCAGCAAATTGCTGCCGTTCGCAGCGAATTGGGCCGTGAAGACGCGTCGCTTGATGCCGTCATCGACGCCCTGCTCGGCTGGATAGCCGAAGATCGCAAGGTGACGCCGCTGAAGGAATTGCAGGGACTGGTGTGGGAAAAGGGCTATCGCGACGGGGATTTTACCGGCCATCTTTATCCGGATGCCTACGCGTTCCTGCAGGCACAGAAGGAAGCCGGAAAGGACTTGTATGTTTATTCGTCCGGGTCGGTCAAGGCCCAGCACCTGCTGTTTGAATTCTCCGACTACGGTGATATGCGTCCGCTATTTAGCGCGTATTTTGATACCAAGGTGGGCCAGAAGCGCGAGGCGTCATCCTACCGGGCCATTGCCGGGCAGTTGCCGTACCTGGCTGATGAAATTCTGTTTCTGAGCGACGTGGTTGAAGAGCTGGATGCGGCGCACGCCGCCGGAATGAAAACCCTGCAACTGCTGCGCGATGGCCAGGCGAGCTCGCCCGCGCACCCGTTTATCCACGACTTCAGCGAATTTAAGGAGGAGGCGCTATGAGCCGGATCTCGGTTTTTCACCAGGACAGTCCCGGGCAGCTGCTGTTTGAAAGTACGGAGCATGCAGAAATTGTTGCGGAACTGGCAAGCGAAGGCGTACGTTTTGAGCGCTGGCAGACACGGGGCGAGATAGCGCCGGGCGCGAAACAGGATGAGATTCTGGCGGCCTATGCCGACGATATCACGCGTTTGCAAGGTGAAGGGGGTTACCAGACGGTGGATGTGATCTCCCTCGCCAAGGGGAACCCGAATGCCGCCGAGTTGCGGGCGAAATTCCTGTTTGAACACACCCACAGCGAGGACGAGGTGCGGTTTTTTGTCAACGGGCAAGGACTTTTCTGCCTGCATCTGGGTGAGAAGGTGTTTCAGGTGCTGTGCCAACAGGGCGATCTGATCTCGGTCCCGGCGCACAGCGCCCATTGGTTTGATATGGGCTCGGATCCTGAATTTACCGCGATCCGTCTGTTCAACAACAGCGAGGGCTGGGTGGCCAGGGAAACCGGCTCGGATATTGCCCGGCAATTCCCTTTGCTGGATTGAAGAAAGCGCCGGGCGGCGCTTTTTTTCTGCCCGTCGTTGGCATTGGGCCAGGTTTTCCCTACAGTTAATACAGCGACGAGAAGGAGAGAATCATGACCAGGAGCAACCATTCACAGGGGACCTTTTGTTGGGTGGAACTGATTGCCCACGATTGGGGCAAGGCCAAGGAGTTTTATAGTCAGCTGTTTGACTGGGACTGTGAGGACCAGCCCATCGGCGAAGGCCTGTTTTACACCATGCTGAAAAAACGCGGCGAGTACATAGGCGCTATGTACCAGATGCCGGTATCGCGCATCGCCGAGCGGGAGCCAAGCCACTGGCTTAGCTATATAGCCGTGGATGATGTTGATGCGGTGGTCGCCAACGGCGAGCGGCTTGGCGCCCGATTGTTGGCCGGGCCCCATGATGTGGGTGGCGCCGGTCGCATGGCGATGATGGAGGAACCCGGTGGGGCGATTTTCGCCCTTTGGCAAGGCAAGGATCATCCCGGAGCAGGACGTTTGCGCGAGCCTGGCTCGGTATTCTGGCATGAGCTGGCCAGTCGTAATGTGGAAGCCAGCCGCGGGTTTTACAGCGCCCTGGTTGGATGGGAAATCCAGGATCAGCCGATGGAAAACATAAACTATACCCTGTGCCTTGTAAACGGTCAGCCCGGAGCGGGAATGCTGCAAATGACGAGCGAATGGGGTGAAGAGGTTCCGCCCCATTGGATGGTGTACTTCGCGGTGGAAAATTGCGATGAGTCGGCCTCTCAGGCCGCCGATCTCGGCGCCGCGATTTGCGTACCGCCGACAGATATTCCCGAGGTGGGGCGCTTTTGCGTGCTGACCGATCCGCAGGGTGGCGTGTTTTCCATTATCCAGTCGTTTATGGATTAACGGACACGGGTTGCGATATAACACAATTTAAAGGAGGTGCATCATGAATAAGCATGTGGTGGTGACGGGAGCGAACCGGGGCATAGGACTCAACCTGTGCAAACAATATAAGGCGGCAGGTTGTCAGGTGACG
>JBNKEN010000167.1:0-3086 GCA_050288805.1 Pseudoalteromonas sp. | reverse complement strand
GACCTTCACCAGTAAAAAAGAGGCCGATGCCTACGACAAAATGCTCGATATCGCCGAGGCGCTGGAAGGGATGCTGGCAAAGACAGATGTACCGTTAAGCGAGCAGCAGGTCGAGTGCCTGGCCCTTGAAATAGCCAAGAATAAAGACAGCTATATGCAGGCATTGAAAGGTGTAACGCAGAATGAAAAACCGGTTAAGGCCGCCGATAAAGGGGCGAAAGTCACCGAGCTGAAACAACAAAACGCAGGCTAAAAAAAACCGCACATCAGTGCGGTTTTTTCTTATTAAAACGGCTTATTTTAAAACCGTTGCAACCGCATCGGCAAAATAGTCGATATTGCTCTGGCTGATACCCGCCACGTTGACACGGCTTGAACCCACCATATAGATAGCATATTCATCACGCAAACGGTCGATCTGCTCCTTATTGATCCCCAGGAAGGAGAACATACCGTGTTGGCGCTGGATGAATGAGAAATCCTGTTCAACGCCCTTAGCGGCCAAACGCTCCACGATCAGGCTGCGCAGGCCGTTAATACGTCCGCGCATTTCGTCCAGCTCTTCATGCCACAGAGCCGTCAGTTCGCTGCTCGACAAAATGGTGTTAACAATGAACGCACCGTGCGCCGGTGGCATAGAGTAGATGCTGCGCACTACGCTTAACATTACCGAGTTGGCCACATCGGCCTCGGCACTGCTTTTCGCGATCACTGAACAGGCGCCGATACGCTCGCGGTACAGACCGAAGTTTTTCGAGCATGAAGAACAAATCAGCATTTCGTCAACCGTGTCTGCCATCAGGCGAAGGCCCGCAGCGTCTTGATCCAGGCTGGTGCCGAAGCCCTGGTAAGCGATGTCGATTAACGGCGTAAAACCGGTTTCTTTAGCCAGTTCAGCAACAATCTTCCACTGCTCGGCATTGAGGTCCATACCGCTCGGGTTATGACAGCATGCATGGAACAACACCACGTCACCCTTAGGTACTTTCTTAAGCGCCTCGACCATCTCATCAAACAACAAGCCTTTGTTCTCGTAGTCATAGTAGGGATATTCTTTAACCGTCAGGCCGGCGGCTTCGAACAGGCTGATGTGGTTCGCCCAAGTCGGTGTAGTAACCCAAACGGTGGCATTTGTATTACAACGCTTGATAAATTCAGCCGCAACGCGCAGAGCACCCGTGCCGCCAGGCGCCTGAGCCGTACGTACCCGGTTGGCCAAAAGTGCATTATGCTCACCCAGCAACAAAGATTCCATTTTGGCACAAAATGCCAGATCGCCCGCCAAACCTATGTATGACTTGGTCGTCTCGTTCTCAAGTCGAAACGCTTCAGCCTTTTTAACCGCTTTCAGTACGGCGGTGTGGCCCTGTTCGTCCTTATATACACCGACACCCAAATCGATTTTTTTCGGGTTAGTGTCTTCTTTAAAGGCCGCCATCAAGCCGAGGATCGGATCTGTAGGTAGAGGTTTTAGTACTGAGAACATGGATACTCTCTTTGTTTGTAATTGGGGGGTTTCGAAAACCCAAGCTTAACACAAAATTTCCCCGCAAAGTGGATAACTTATGCGGGTAAATAGTCTGGAATGACCAGGCAAGCTGCAACCAGCACGGCCAGTTCCTCACTGTTGAAAAAGTCGGCACGGAATGCTTCGCCGTCGATAATTCCGAGGGCGTTTCCGTTGCTATCCAAAAGCGGCAGACAGGCTTCTGCCTGCACCTTAGGATCGCAGGTGTAATACTCGCCACCGGCCGATACGTAACTGGCGACATCATTGATCACGCGCGCCTTGCGGCTTAATG
Source organism: Pseudoalteromonas sp. (assembly GCA_050288805.1). Lineage (GTDB taxonomy): Bacteria > Pseudomonadota > Gammaproteobacteria > Enterobacterales > Alteromonadaceae > Pseudoalteromonas. Next base: position 1,284 of record JBNKEN010000167.1, on the reverse strand, counting down.
CCACCTGCACGTTGTTGCTGGTTGCGGCAAATTGCTCGGTGAGGGGAAATAGTGGACGGCTCGGCGCGCCATGGTAGGCCAGTTTCAACAACTGACGGCCCTCATCCGTTGATCGGGTCTGGTAAATGCCGAACCAATCGAGTCCGGTTTGCTGCACCACAAAATCGACTATTCCCGTCAGTTTGACGAGTGATTCGGTTGTTTCATTCGAAGGATCACCCAGTAACGAACGCAGCCTGAAAGGTTCTTCCTGCAAATGCCCGAATAAACTGCAAGCGCCTCCTTCACCCAGTTCAGGGATCATGTATTCCCAGGCGATGTCACCTTCAAAGGTGGCAAGGTGAGCGCTGAGGGATTGCACTTTTTCTTCGACCATGAACTCGGGAAGTTCAAGACCGGCGTAGCTGAGGGTTGCGCTATTCATTTAGCCATCCAAACATCTAAAAAACAGCTAAATACTAACACGGCAATCTGACGCTGAACAGCATCAAACAAACGCCGACACAAAAAATCTGTACAGTATTTTTGCCGTATAGCTGTACAGTTATCGCCTTTTTCAAAGCAGTGTGTTTTACGCTAAGACGACTGGTCGCAGATATCCCGATTTTGCTATTATATCTCTCTCACTAGCTATCATCGGATAATAAAAGTGCACGACAATAACCTGGTTTATTCAACCGACGGCGGACGCATTAAGCAGGACAAGCAAAGTCCCTCGCCGGAGGTCAAACTCTATAAAGACGGTTTTATCCGTATCGAGCGCCAAAGCAAGGGGCGGAAAGGAAAAGGCGTGATGCTGGTTTCGGGCATAGATCCTGAGCAACATGATCTGAAACAGCTCGCGAAAACCGTGAAAAGTAAAATGGGCCAAGGGGGTGCCGTCAAGGAAGGTGTGCTGGAAATCCAAGGCGATGACAGGGAAAAACTGAAAGCCATTTTGGAATCCCAGGGATTTAAGGTCAAACTGGCCGGGGGCTAAGCTTCCCCGGCCTCGATGGCCAGTTGGGTGTGGAATTTCTCCAGATCCCGCTCTGCAATTGGCTGGCTGAAATAGTAACCCTGTACCACAAAGCAGTTATTCTTCTTAAGAAAATCAATCTGCTCTTCGGTTTCTACCCCTTCGGCCACCACATCCAAGTTCAGTTTTTGCGCCATCGCGATGATCGCCGCGGTGATCTCCATATCGTTGCTGTCATCGGGAATATCCTGGACGAAGGATCTGTCGACCTTAAGGATATCGACCGGGAAGCGCTTGAGATAACTCAACGATGAATAACCGGTACC
>JBNKEN010000166.1:0-4036 GCA_050288805.1 Pseudoalteromonas sp. | reverse complement strand
CTGCTGGGGAGGGTTTGGCGCTTTATGCGCTGGCCGCTGCTGCTTTGTACCCTGCTCGATATGGGCTGGGTGTTGTGGCAGGCTTCGGTCGGCCATTACCGTTTTTCGCTGTTCTTTGCGGTGCAGCTGGTGTTGCTGCTTTGGGTCTTTCTTTATCTGGTGAAAAGCCGTTACCTGAGCGTATTTTTTGCCGACTGGCCCGAACAGGAAGCGGAAAAAGAGTAAATCCCAGTCCGCTGATTTGGTAGCCGGGTATTTGCTTGCTACGCTTGTCAATACATAAACCAATGCCCCCTTGGGAGGAAGCATGTTGCAGTGGAACGATATTCTGCACTTCAGCGCGAAGGGAAACCCGTCACCGCCGCGTCGCGTTGAACATTCGCCGAGCGAATGGCGGGTGTTACTCAGTGAAGAGGTCTACTATGTTACCCGTAAGCGCGGTACCGAGCGCCCCTTCAGTTCTGACGCCTGTACCTTGTTCGAGCCGGGCCTTTACGCCTGTGCCTGTTGCGGCAGCGCCTTGTTTGATGCCGGTGAGAAATTCGACAGCGGTACCGGCTGGCCTTCGTTTACCCAACCGGTGGCGCCAAACGCCGTCGCGTACATCGCCGATCATTCCCACGGCATGCACCGTATAGAAGCGATTTGTAATGTCTGTGACGCCCATCTCGGGCATGTTTTTCCCGATGGCCCGCCGCCCGGCGGTCTCAGGTATTGTGTCAACGCCCTGGCCCTGAAAAAGAAAGGCTAACCCTCTTCGGCTGTTCTATACTTTTCATCGTTGTGGATGAAACAGGGAATCGGCCATGAGGGAAATTCTTATCGTTGACGATGTTGAGTTGAACATAGTTCTGCTGCAACAGATCCTTTCCGGCGAAGGCTATCGTATTCGGATCGCGCAGAACGGCGTCGAGGCGCTGAACAGCTTGCGTGAACATCCTTCCGATCTGGTCTTGCTCGATATCAACATGCCCCAAATGAACGGCATCGAAGCCTGTATGCATATCAAGCGGGATCCTGACCTGAATGCCATTCCGGTGATTTTCCTCAGCGCATACAACGACACCGAGCACATCAGTCAGGCGTTTGAGGTCGGCGGCTGTGACTACATCACCAAACCTTTTCGCGGCAAGGAGGTCTTGTGCCGGATTGCGAATCAAATAGCCGTATTGGATGCCAGGCGCCAGAGCGAACGCTTTTCCGCGCTCAACGGACTGATCGCCATGACATCGGGGATCGCCCACGAACTCAATACCCCGCTCGGGATCAGTGTGACCGCCTGCAGCGAAGTGCTGGATTCGTCAAAACGCATTCAGGAGAAGCTGAATAACCAGACCCTGACCAAGGCGACCATGAATGAGTTGGTTAATCACCTGCTGGAAGCGGCCAACCTGATCTCCAGTAATCTGGATCGCAGCGGTATGCTGGTGGAGCGTTTTCAGTCTTTTCTCGAGGATCAGACTCAGCTCAGCCAGGATCAATTTGAGCTGGCGGATGTCGTCAACGAGGTCCGCTACATGCTGCATAAATCCTTGCAGCAGCAACATGTCACGGTGGAGCTGGAAGGCAACGTGGCTCTGGTGGCGGCAAGGCGTTGCTACCAGGTTTTGTTCGAGGAGCTGATAAAGAATTCCCTGTCACACGCCTATCCACACGGCGGACCGCAAACCATCCATATCAGGGCCAGCCAACAGGATGACACCCTGACTGTTCACTATCGTGACAACGGTTGTGGCATGGAGCCGCAAAACCTGCGGCGTCTTTTTCAACCCTTTTATACCACCAAGCGTAATCAGGGCTATATCGGTCTCAGCGCCGCCAGGATATTCAATCTGGTGTGTCTGGGGTTAAATGGAAAGCTGAAGGTGGACAGTCGTAGCGGGGAAGGGTTGTGCTATGAGATAGAGATCCCCGGTGTGTCCGGCTAGCTTTACTCGTCGAGCCGCAGGCCCAGAGTGGCATATTTTTTTTCCAGCTTTTTCAGGCGTTCCTGCTGTTCCTGGTTCAGCTTGCCTTTTTTCAGCAAGGCATGGCATTTGTTGGCCAGCGAACTGTTGTAGGTACCGCCTTCTTTTTCAACCGTTTCACACAGGCACTGGAACAGATTCAGCGCGATGCTGATGTTACGTGGCATAATGCGAAACGCCTGGGCAAAGGCCTCGAGAGCCAGCGCCAGATTGCCCTTTTTGAAGGTGTTTACCGCGTGGTTGTTGAGTTCCTTCGGCCCCATCTGAATATCGCGCGATTCCACCTGGCTTTGTTGAATCATCTTCAGGGTAATGGGGTCGCTGATATTGGGGTGGCGCTCACAATGGCTGATGATTTGGCTGTAAAGCGCCTGCGCCTTGTGTTGAAAACCCAGTTCATGAAACGCCTTGGCCTTGTCCAGCGCAGCATCCACCGAACGAATCTGATCGTCCTCTTCTTCAAGCTGTGCCATCAGCTCTTTGGCCTGTTCAAATTCGTCTTTCAGGTAGTGAATGCGGGCGTTCAGCACGTCTATCTGGCTTTGTCTGCGAGCATTCGGGAACAGGGTTTTCATTTCACCGAGAAACTGTGACGTTTGCCTGGTAATGCGATTTATCTCCTCACTGCGGTCCGTCGTCAGCGCGAAATCAATGCCGGCCCGGGCCGCGTTGAGGTAGATATCCGGCGTATCGTGAATTGAATGCGGTGCAAACTTGGCTATTTCTTTTTGGGCGTTATAGCTGGTTTCATAGTCATGGTTGAGTTTGGCGACATTCGCCAAGGTTTGCTGGCGCGGAATGTTGCGCGGCGCCATTTCAGTGGCGCTGTAGAGGTACTCTTGCGCCTGCTCGTATTCGGCGAGCCTGATTTCCAGCTTGCTCAGCAAGTCATAGGCCACCAGTCTGGTTTCCGGTTTTTGCAGCATGGTTTTCAGCATCCGCTGCGCCAGGGAATAATCACCGTCGGCGATAAGCGCCTCTACAAGGCCGATACGGGCCCAGGTGAACTTTTGTATTTCCAATACGGATTTGAAGAAGGCCTTGGCTTCGTCGTGACGTTTTAGCCGCAGCAGGGCGTCGCCCTTAAGGCGCAGCAAGATGGCCGAATAACTTCGGTTGTCGTCGGCCAGGCGAGCCTCAATATACTTCAGCGCCTTGGAATCGTTACCGTCGTCGAGCAGCGTATAGAGCTTGCCGAGAGTCTGCTTGCGGCGGATGATTTTTTCGATCCGCGATTTCAGCTCATAGACATTGAAGGGCTTGACCAGGAAGTCATCGGGTTGCAGTTCGAGCACGCTGTGTACCAGAGGCCCGGAGGTTTCCGCCGAGATGAAGATAAACCCGGTAGACTGTTTGATAAGGCGCTTGGCCTTGAGTTCTTCGTACAGCTGGTAGCCGTCCTGCTCTTTGCTGAGGTTGAACGAACAGAGGATCAAATCGAACTTATTGCTCAGACACAACTCTTTGGTGGCAGCGGCCGTTTCGGCGATCGTCAACCGTTTAAACCCCAATTGTTCCAGGGATTGCTTCATGTAGCTCAGCGCGAGGGGCTGCTCTTCGACAATCAGGATCCGGGCGTTGGTAAGGTTTTTTGCCGCCATTAATGTACGTTATTGATCTGTATTGGTTTGACTATATAAGACGGGTCGAATGCTGACAAGGCATAAACCCTATTATCTGCACTTAAGCGCGGGATGGAAAAAGAACTATTGAGCTCTAAGAAATAACGAGATAGGGAGTAATACCGGGTAGCTTGTACAGAAACGGGTTCAGTATTCGCAGAATTTTGAATTGAGGTGGTGCGATGTCCGTATAATCGACTTGTCACCAGAAAGATGGTGGGTTGTACTGGACTTGAACCAGTGACCCTCGCCTTGTAAGGGCGATGCTCTCCCAACTGAGCTAACAACCCACATTTTGTGACAATTTGCATCGTCGTGTGGGGCGGTATTATAGGGAGAGTTGAAAGAGAGTCAATACTTGAATTGCTAAAAATCGACTGAGTGGGGGTTTTGTAACCAAGTTGCTCAATTTAAAGCTAGTTATGATGTAGAGCAAAGCAAGTTGGT
>JBNKEN010000165.1:0-1835 GCA_050288805.1 Pseudoalteromonas sp. | reverse complement strand
CCCTGGTGGGCGATCTCAAGTACGGCCGTACCGTGCACTCGCTGTCCAAACTGCTGTGCCATTACAAAAACATCAAGTTCTCCATGGTGGCGCCCGAAGGGCTGCAAATGCCGGATTACATTCTGGACGTGGTCAATGACGCCGGTCATGAAATTCGGCTGGTCGACAAAATGGAAGGCAACCTGGCTGCGGATATCGTCTACCAGACCCGTATTCAGGAGGAGCGTTTCCCGTCACAGGAAGAGGCCAACAAGTATCGCGGCGGTTTCCGCATCAGCCAGGCGATTTACGATGCCCACTGCAAACCGAATTCCGTGCTGATGCACCCGCTGCCGCGCGACAGCCGGATGGAAGCCAACGAGCTGGACAACGATCTCAACAGCAACACCAACCTGGCTATTTTCCGTCAGGTACAAAACGGTGTGCTGATCCGCATGGCGCTGTTTGCCCTGACACTCGGGGTCGACAACCTGGTGGAAAAATACGAAGTAGACGTGCCCTGGTTCAGCCGCAAGCGCGACAGCTAAGCCCCGGAACAAAAAATAGGATTTATTATGACAATCAGCGAACAACTTTTTACCCGCGCGCAGAATTCCATTCCCGGCGGCGTTAACTCGCCGGTCCGCGCCTTTAACGGTGTCGGCGGCACCCCGCTTTTTATCACCAAGGCCGAAGGCGCCTATACCTTTGATGCCGACGGCAACAAATATATAGATTACGTCGGCTCATGGGGCCCGATGATCATGGGTCACAATCACCCGGCCATCAAACAGGCGGTATTGGAAGCGGTAGAAAACGGCCTTTCCTATGGCGCACCGACCGAGGCGGAAATCCGCATGGCGGAAAAGGTGAAAGAACTGGTGCCGTCTATCGAATCGGTTCGTATGGTGAGCTCGGGTACCGAAGCCACCATGAGCGCCATTCGCCTGGCCCGTGGTTATACCGGCCGCGACAAGATCCTGAAATTCGAGGGCTGTTACCACGGCCATGCTGACTCCCTGCTGGTTAAGGCCGGCTCGGGTGCGCTGACCATGGGGGTGCCGAACTCGCCGGGCATTCCGGCGGATTTCGCCAAGCATACACTGACGGTGTCCTTCAACAACCTGGATGAAGTGAGGGCGATTTTCGCCGAATACCCGAACGAAATCGCCTGTATTATCGTCGAGCCGGTTGCCGGTAACATGAACTGTATTCCACCGGTTCCCGGCTTCCTGGAAGGCCTGCGCGCCATCTGTGACGAGTACCAAGCGGTGCTGATTTTCGACGAGGTAATGACGGGTTTCCGCGTCGCCCTTGGCGGCGCCCAGGCCTACTACGGCATCACGCCGGATCTGACCACGCTCGGCAAGGTGATCGGCGGCGGTATGCCGGTCGGCGCGTTCGGCGGCAAGAAAGAAATCATGAATTACATCGCGCCGGTCGGCCCGGTTTATCAGGCCGGCACCCTGTCGGGCAACCCGATCGCCATGGCCGCGGGCCTGAAGGCACTGGAACTGCTCGATAAGCCGGGACTTCACGACGAACTGGAAGCCAAGAGCAAGGCGCTTTGTGAAGGCTTTAAACAGGCGGCCGAGAAGGCCGGTATCGCGCTCAGTACCAACTACGCCGGCGGCATGTACGGTTTCTTCTTTACCCAAGACGAAACAGTAACCAGCTACCAGCAGGCGACCCAGTGCGATCTGGAACGCTTCAAGCGTTTCTTCCACCTGATGCTGGACGAGGGCGTATACCTTGCGCCAAGCGCGTTCGAAGCGGGCTTCGTTTCCACCGCCCACGGCGAGGAAGAAATCGCGGCCACCATCGCGGCCGCAGAGCGCGCATTCGCCAAGCTGTAA